>JAFSWU010000149.1 GCA_017444365.1 Prevotella sp. | reverse complement strand
GCAATGAGCGGCGACCCCTTCAGGGTCGTAGCTACTTGAGACATCCTTGCTATCCGAGGGTACTCGCTCATCGCTCGCACCCCCGGTTACTTAGCGGTGACGCTTTCAGCGTCCAATCGTCTGTTTACGACATTCGTCATTCCAAGACATTTTCAATATACGTTTTACCCTCCATTTCTGGCGGTTTCATCGCAGGAATGCCCTGTTTAGCCTGAATGATTCACAATATTTTTATTTTAACGCGAACACACGTGAATGGCTCAGTATTACAAAAGTTTTCACGGAAAGCAAAAAGTGTCTCGGATAAAATGGAGAGGTATTAAAAGAATTCTTCCGTGGAGGGGTTGAAAAAGAATTTTTAGGAAAAAACTTGGCGGTTTCAAAAATAATCCCTAACTTTGTCGCCGCAAAATAACAGAAGAGTATAATTCAAGGATACAGGATTCCGACATTGATAAGTGGTGTCGGAATTCTTTTGTTTTGCTCTTCGAAGGTGAAAACTTAAACAAATAAAAAGGATATTATGGCATACATGTCACAGGATGGCTACAACAAACTCGTAGCTGAATTGCAGCGCCTTGAGGCTGTTGAACGCCCGAAAGCCTCAGCTGCTATAGCAGAAGCGCGCGACAAGGGCGATTTGAGTGAGAACTCGGAGTATGATGCAGCCAAAGAGGCACAGGCTCATTTGGAGGCTAAGATCAACAAGCTGAAGCTGACCATTGCGAATGCAAAGATTGTCGATGTGTCGCGTCTGAGTGCGGAGGCAGTACAGATTCTCTCGAAGGTGGAGTTGACCAATCTGGGCAACAACGCCAAGATGGTCTATACCATCGTGAGCGAGCAGGAAGCCAATCTGCGCGAGGGCAAGATCTCCATTCAGACCCCCATTGCCCAAGGCCTGCTGAACAAAAAGGTGGGCGACGTGGTGGAAATCAAGGTGCCCCGCGGAACCATGCAGCTCCGCATCGACAATATCTCATTAGAGTAAACATTCCTCATTCCACATTCCACATTTTAGAACATGAGTATCTTTTCAAAAATCGCAGCTGGCGAGATTCCCAGCTACAAGTGTGCGGAGAGCGACAAGTTCTACGCTTTCCTCGATATCAACCCCGTGGCGAAAGGACACGTCCTTGTGATTCCGCGACGGGAAGTGGATTACATCTTCGATATGGAAGACCAGGAGATTGCCGAGTTCCAGGTCTTTGCCAAGCGTGTTGCCAAAGCCCTGAAGACCGCGTTCCCCTGTAAGAAGGTGGCACAGGTGGTGCTGGGGCTGGAGGTTCCGCATGCCCACATCCATCTGATCCCCATGAACACAGAGGGGGATGTCGATTTCCGTCGTGAGAAGCTGCAGCTCACTCCCGAGGAGTTCACCGAGATTGCTGCTAAAATTCTTGCAGAATTTAGGTAATAGGTAATAAGTAAAAGGTAATAGGTATGATTACTCTTTGCAATGGAGAGGGTAATCATACCTATTATTTATAATCTCGAGTCTCGAATCTCGAATCTCTAACCTCTACAAGTAGTCTTCGCCGTTCTTGATTCGCACCTCGTTCACGTATTTGCGAATCAGGGCAGAGGAGTCTTCTTTCTTACAGATGAGCAACACGTTGCCATGCTCTGCCACGATGTAACCGTTGAGTCCATTGATGACCCCTAACCGGCCCTTCGGCAGCTTGATGACGTTGTTGCGGCAGTTCTCCAGAATGACATCGCTGTCAAAGACAACGTTGTCGTCTTCCGACTTCTGCATCGACTCATACATGGTGTGCCAGGTACCCATGTCGGCCCATCCGAAATCGCCTTTCATCACGCACACCTTCGAGCATTTCTCCAGGATGGTGTCGTCGAGTGTAAGGTTGGGATAGAGTGGGAAACTCTCGCGAATGAAGTTGTTCTCGTCCTCCGTGGTGAAGTCGGGCTTCTCGGCTCTCAGCGTGCGCAGAACCACTGGCAGGAACGTGTCGAAGCAGTCGAGTATGTTGCGCGAGTTGCTGATGAAGATGCCGGTGTTCCACAGAAATTCGTTGCTCTCCACAAACATGTTCGCATATTCGCGGGTGGGCTTCTCTGTGAAGGAAAGCACATTGTATAGGTCGTGCCCAATCTCCTCTCCCATCTGGATGTAGCCATAGCCGGGTTCCGGGCGCGAGGGCTTCACTCCTATCGCCATGATCAGGTTGTGGTCGCTGACGAACTCGAATCCCTCCCGCATGTTCTGGCAGAAAGCCTCCTCGTTGTGGACAACCTGATCTGACGGTGAGATGACGACATTGCTCTTCGGATTCAGGTGGTTCACACGATGACAACCCCAGGCTACGCTCGGGCCCGTGTTGCGCCAGATGGGTTCGGCCATGATATGGTCGTCGGCCACTTCGGGCAATTGTTCTTTCACCAAGTGGAGGAACGCCTGATGGGTATTGATGAAGATGTTTTCCTTGGGAATCACCTTCAGAAAACGGTCGTATGTCTGTTGGAGCAATGTCCTACCGGTACCGAAGAAATCGATAAACTGTTTCGGATATGTTTCGCGGCTGCACGGCCAAAGTCTCCGTCCCTTACCACCGGCAAGAATCACGCAATAATTGTTTTCAGGTCTGTTCATGATATCTGTTTGATAGATGTTCTATTTTACGCAACTAAGTTACAAAGAATAAACGATATAAACAAAGATTTAGTGTAAAATCATTCATTAAATCTTGTCAAACAATCTAAAATACACTTTTTTTGCTGAAAACTTTGGCAGTTCGGAAAAAACTTGTAACTTTGCACCCGCATTGAAGCCCAGATGGCGGAATCGGTAGACGCGCTGGTCTCAAACACCAGTGGGGCAACCCGTGCCGGTTCGACCCCGGCTCTGGGTACTGAGTTGGAGAAATCTTCGGATTCCTCCAACTTTTCTTTTATACCGCAACATGTTGGTTTCAAAACGAAGCGAAGATGATTCATAAATCGCGATTCATCATCAGGCGATAATCCACGGGCGACATGCCGATGGCATCCTGGATGCGGCACTGAAGCGTGCGGACATTGGCAAAGCCTGCTTCCTCGGCAATGACGGCAATGGTGTAGTTGGGCTTTTCGCGCAATAATCGCAGAGCGGCCAGCGTGCGCAGATTGTCTATATAGGCTTCGGGCGTACGGTGGATGGTCTGATGGCGGAAAAGCTGGTAAAGCCTTGTCATAGAGACTCCCAGCATGTCTGCCAAATCGGTAGGACCGAAATCTGGTCGCAGATGCGGACGATCCTTCTCTACATGTATCTCGATCGTTGCTGCGTGTGTGCTTGAATACATTGAGTATGATACGCAGACCGCTACTGGAGATGTAGTTCAGTTCCGTACAGTCAATAACCACATCGCAGTCTGTGCGTTCAAATACTGGTTCGAGACCACGTTCTGCCTGACTGCTGGCAGCATTGTCAAGGTCTCCTGCGAGAGCTGCTACGAGCCTTCCTGCCTGTTCGTTAATCGTGATGTTCAACATGATTTTTATTTGACGATTTGACTATTTGACGATTTGACTATTTGACTATTTAACGATTTCACTATTTTCAGTATGTTATGTCCGTCGGAGCGTTGGTATTCCAGACCGTCGGTCATCTGGTGCAGGAACATGATGCCCAAGCCTCCCGGAGGTCTTTCATCGGCGGGCACAGAGAAGTCTGTAGAAGAGTCGGCAGTCGGATCGAAAGGCAGTCCATCGTCATGGATGGTCAGCACCAGTTGGTTATCGTCTGTTTTTGCCTGTAGCTTGATGGTAGTGGCCTGCCCATGATTCATAATATTTGCCACAGCCTCCTCCACGGCCAGACGCAGGCGTTTGGCCTCACGTTCACTGATGCCAGCCTTGGCAGCAACGTAGGCGATGAAGGGTTGCAAGCGTGCGATGTCATCCATTGAGGCTGGTATTGTCATGCAGTCTGGCTGCCACTTGATGGCCAGCATTGTAATGTCGTCGTTCTGTTCGGCATTACCTGCATGTTGGTGTACTTGAGCCTTCATCAGTTCAACCAACTGCTTTGCGGTGTCCGAAAAATGCTTGCTGGCGAGTCGCTGTACGTGCTTTCTGCCCAACAGCTCTTCAGTGCTATTCTTTGACTCGCTGAGTCCATCGGTATAGAGGAACAGCATATCGCCAGGCTTCAACTGGTTAGCTCGCGTTCCATAATAGCCTTCTGTGCGGCAACGGGGTCGGCTATGTCTTTTATCTGGCGACGACAGAGCAGATAGATGGCCAGCAGGCCGATGATCATTGTCAACAGGATGATGATGTTCAACCGACGCCCATTGTGGAAGATGACCTCTTCGGGCACGACAATGGCGCCAATCATTTCCCCTTCTCGTCTTGTTCGTGGACCTGCTCCAGTTCCTTCATAATACCGGCGCGCATATCCCCTAACGACAGGTCGGAACAGAGCAAAGCCACCGGACGCCCTTCATGGTTGTGGATGGGAACGGTGAAGGTCTTCAGCACACGCGGTTCATCATTGCCAGCAAACAGACGGCTCTCGAAATAAGGCTTTGTCCAGTCCTGACGGTCTTTCTTCAGTTGCTCTTGGAACCAAACATCCGAGAAAAAACTGTGATAGGTGCTGTAGATTCGCGACACGCCTGCTGTGTTTCGATCTAAGTCTATGCGACAAGTCCCGTTCTTCTGCGACAGTCATTTTTTACCCCCTCTTATTTGTCGTATAAGGGTAAAAAAGGGCGGTCAAGAAAAGCAAAGAGTGCTGTAGGTTGGATACTTACAGCACTCTTTGGGGGATTTATGGGGTAGAACCAGACGATGTCATTACAGGTTGCTGTTGATGCGCTGGTAGGTGCAGACGAGATCATAGAGGGTTCCGTCTCCGTAGCGGCAGATGAGGGTGGAGCGGGTGAGGCTGACCACGGTGAAGGCTAACGGGGAGGAGTAGCGGGCATTGCTGTTGGTCTCGGTGAGTACCAGGCGGTTTCCGTTGTAGGAGATGACACCCCTGCCTCCGGGCAGAAGGGCTGTTCCCTGCTCCCAGGTGTAGTTTTCGTTGCCGGCCTGCTGCTGGTCGTCGCCTTGCCAGTGGGGAGAATAGACGATGAAGGTGCCACCATTGATGTGGATGAGTGGCAGCACTTGCAGCGAGTCGATGCCAGTCATGTTGGAGGTGTTGACATCGCCGCTATAGTCTGTACCTGTAACGTGTACGGCCAACCATGTGCCTGACATGTTGTCGCCGTCAACGTAGAGCGAGGGTTCCCGTTGCGTGTCGCTGTCATAGGCATTCACGTCGATGTCGGTGCGCTGGTAGGTACATTGTATATTGCTACCGTTGATGGCATACTGGCAAATGAGTTGTGTGCGTGTGAGGCTGACGATGTCGCAAGCCACGGCATTTTTGGGTGCGGTCTGTGCGAGCTGGAGGCGTGAGCCGATGAGCATGACGGAGCCTTCGCCTGTTGTGAAGAACGTTGTACCCTTGGCCCATACATAGTCGGTGTTGTTTTTCCATGCGGGTGAATAGGCCTTGAAGGTGTTGTCGCTGTTCAGGATGAGCAGTGGAACAATGTCGAGTGTGCTGATGCCGCTCATGTCGCTCTCGCTCACTCTCTGTCCATTGGCATCTGTTCCTACGGCAAATACGGCTATCCATTTGCCGGTGAGGTTGTTCATGTTGATGGGCATGGCCTCGGTTCCGTCGAACAGGCTTCCGCTGCTGTCGCTGCATGATGTCGTAGCGAGTGTTGTCAGGGCTATAGCAAGCCACAATGTTAGGTTCTTGACTGTCATAATGCTAATTTTTAATGCTAAATGCATAATGCATAATGGATTAATTGGTTTCGTGTGTGGCTTTCCACCACGACGTGTTTGTTTTGCCTTTGGCTTTCTTGTTTGTTGAGGGGTCGGAGATGCTGACTCCCGAGTAGGTTCTGATGGGTGTCCTTGCTCCCGTGTATTTGGAGTAGAAGGTTGCGGTGGCAGCCTTATAGGGCACGAGTTTCTTCAGCTGTTCCTGCATTTGGATGTTGAAACTGGCCTCTGTGCAGAGCTTGGCAACATAGTCGCCCATGTCGTAGAACAGTTTGGGAGAGTACCCGTCGTAATACTGCAGCACGTTCAGCGAGTCGTCGGGCAGCTGGAAGTTGGCATTGATGGTTCGCATCATCTCGGCAGTGGCTTCTATCTCTTTGCAGTCGATGGCAGAGAAGGTGCCGCAGGGTGTTTTGTAACTCGTGTAGAAGTTATAGAACTTCTGCATGAACGCTTCATAGTCGGGGGTCTCTCCGATGAGATCGTTGAAGACAAGCGAGTAGGGCAGTCCGTAGTCCATGATTTCGCAGGTGGAGCCCAGGAGAAAGCGGGTTGCCGTGCGCAGCTCGTATGCCACTTCTGCACAGGACATGTAGCAGTCGTCGAAAAGGATGAAGTCCATATACATGCCAGTGTTCTCGATGGCTTTCCGGAGTTCTTCGATGTTGATGCAGGTGTTGGTGGCATCACCTCCGAAGAAGGGGTGCAGGTCGGGGGTGGATAGTGCCAACTCGTCTTCGCTACTACGCGACAGAGCCGTGTCGTAGTAGTCATCAACCTCTATCCATCCCATGCCGTGGGCACCGATCATCAGTCCGTAGCGGCCAGTCTCAGAGGGTGCCATCGCCTTCACATCGTTCAGGATGGCTTCGAGATGTTCGGCCTTGGTGGGTGTGAAGTCCGTGTAGTTAGCCCGCTTCTCTGTATAGATGCTATCGTTGCACCACATCATCTCGGTCAGCTCTCCTGTGTCGTAGGAGGTTGCTGTGAAGATGAGGAAGCGCGTGTTGCGCAATCCTCCGTACTTCTTGATGTTGAGTTGGATGTCTCGGTAGTTCTGGTTGAGAAAGCTTCTGAGGGATGGCACATAGGGCGTGAACCACAGCACCGTTTGCACAGGGTGGGAAACAGGTGCGGGTTCAAAGGGCCCGTCATCATCATGGCAACTTGTCAACATGATGATGGACAACAGTAAAGCAATGCAAAGTTTGTTGTTTATCGATGCAATCATACCTCTAACCTCGTATCTCGTATCTCGTACCTCAAATTACTGCACTTCCCACGTATCGTTTGTTTCGAGAAGTTCCTCAAACGTGTGGTAGGGCTTCTTGGCCTTGACCTCCTCTATCTGAGCATGAACGGCCTCGTCGTAGGTGGGTGCCTCGACATCGCGGATAACACCTAATGCCACGGGGAAACCGTGCTCGTTGTCCATCATGGCAAGCTTCAGTTGCAGGGTGTTGTCCTCACAGTGTGCATCGTGAACGAGGATGTCCTTCTCGGTGATACCATTCTCGCCAATCTTCACCACGCGCAGTCCGAATCCCTCTTGTACGAGTCCGAACTCGCGGTTCTCACCGAAGATAAGCGGTTCGCCGTGACGAACATAGATGGCGTTGCGGGCGCGCCCCTCTTTTTTATAGATGTCGTCGTAGCAGCCGTTGTTGAAGATGACGCAGTTCTGCAGAATCTCGCATACGGCGGCTCCCTTGTGATGATAGGCAGCTTTCAGGATTTCCACGATTTCCGGTCCGTCGGTGGCCACGGCACGTGCGAAGAATTTTCCTCTTGCGCCAAAGCAGAGTTCGGCAGGGCGGAAGGGGTCTTCAACGGTTCCGTAGGGGCTCGACTTCGACACGAATCCTCTGGGTGAGGTGGGGGAATACTGTCCCTTGGTGAGTCCGTAGATACGGTTGTTCAGCAGGATCATGTTGATGTCGATGTTGCGCCGCATGGCGTGGATGAAGTGGTTGCCGCCAATGGCCAGACCGTCGCCGTCGCCACTGATTTGCCATACCGTGAGCTTGGGGTTGACAACCTTGGCACCGGTGGCGATGGCTGCCGCACGGCCGTGGATGGTCTGCATGGCATAGGTGTTGACATAGTAGGGCAGTCGGCTCGAACAACCGATACCGCTGATGACGGCAGTCTCATAGGGTGCAACTCCCACTTCGGCCATCGCCTTGTGCAGGGAGGACAGGAAGAAGTGGTCGCCACATCCCGGGCACCAGCGCGGCTGTCCCTTCTTAAAATCGGAAGAAGACCATGTATTCTTGTTATTTGTTTCCATATTTATTTGCTTTGGATCGTTTTGGTTATCATTTCCTCAAACGCGGTTACTAACTCGCTGACATTGAAGGGCTGTCCCTTGACCTGATTGAACTTCTCTGGTGTGAAGCCATAGACGCGGATGCGGAGGTAGGCGCGGAACTGTCCGAGGTTCTGCTCGGCCACAACCACCTTCTTGTACTTCAGAAGTATCTCCTTGGCATTGCGCGGCAGCGGGTTGATGTATTTGAACTGTGCCAGTGCCACTTTGTGTCCTTTCTGTCGGAGCTCCTGCATGGCAGAATAGAGATGGCCGTAGGTGGAGCCGAAGCCCACAATGAGCAGCTCGGCATCGTCCTTGTCGCCTTCCACCTCCAGGTCGGGCACCTCAATCTTCTGCACCTTGTCGTAGCGCAGACGGTCCATGAGGTCATGGTTCTCGGGCTCCGTGCTGATAGCACCGGTCTCGCCGTCTTTCTCCAGTCCGCCCAGGATGTGCTGATAGCCCTCCTGTCCGGGGATGGCCCAATAGCGCACGTTTGTCTTCGGGTCGCGCTTATAGGGTGAGTATTTGTACTTCTGTTCAGCCGTGACGTAGTGGGGGCGGATGTCGGGCAGCTCGCTGAGCTTTGGCAGTTTCCATGCTGCCGATCCATTGGCGATGAAGGCATCGGTGAGCAGTACGACGGGCGTCAAGTGTTCCAAAGCCATCTTGCAGGCCATGTATGCCGATTCGAAGCAGTCGGTGGGACTGGTGGCTGCAATCACGGGCATGGGGCTCTCGCCGTTACGCCCGTAAAGGGCTTGCAAGAGGTCGGTCTGTTCGCTCTTGGTGGGCAGACCTGTTGAGGGACCGCCACGCTGAACGTCGATGACCACCAGTGGGAGCTCGTCGATGACGGCCAGGTTGATGGCCTCGCTCTTCAGGCAGATACCCGGTCCCGAGGTGCTCGTGGCGGCAAGTGCTCCTGCAAAAGCTGCTCCCACGGCAGAGGCGCATCCGCTGATTTCGTCTTCGCACTGCACGGTGATGACACCCATCGACTTGTGTTTCGAGAGTTCATGCAGGATGTCGGTGGCGGGGGTGATGGGGTAGGAGCCTAGGAACAACTGCAGACCGGCTTTCTCAGCTGCGGCCATCAGTCCGTAGGCAGTTGCCTTGTTGCCGGTGATGTCCATATAGCGTCCGGGTTGTTTCTGTTTCGACTCGATGCGGTAGGTGGCTGGAACTGAAGCGTGGGTGTTGCTTCCGTAGTCGTAGCCGGCCTGTACCACGCGGATGTTCATCTCGGCAATCTGCGGTTTCTTGGCAAACTTCGTGCGCAGGAAGTTGAACACCAGTTCGAGGTCGCGGTTGAAGAGCCAGCAGACGATGCCCAGGGCAAACATGTTACGCGACTTCAGAGCTGCCTTGTTGTCGATGCCCATGTCGGCCACGCAGTCTTTCACCATCTTGGTCATGGGACAAGCCACCACGCGGTCGGGGTCGATTTCCATCTCCAACAGGTAATCGTCGCTTTCAAACTGTGCCTTCTTCAAGTCGTTAGGTCCAAAGGCATCTGTGTCGATAATGATGGTTGCGTGGGGCTTGGCATAGCGGAGTTGGGTTTTCAGTGCCGCTGCGTTCATGGCAACGAGCACATCGCACAGGTCGCCCGGTGTATAGACGCGGCCGGCTCCGATGTGTACCTGATAGCCGCTGACACCCGTCAGCGAACCTTGCGGGGCACGGATGTCGGCAGGGTAGTCGGGAAACGTAGAGATGCCGTTGCCCACGCTTGCCGAAATGGTTGAGAAGATGTTACCAGCCAGCTGCATGCCGTCGCCGGAGTCGCCAGAGAACCTGACGACCACTTGTTCTAATTCTTTGATTTCTATTTGCTCAAGCATAATCTTTATAATATTTTATTTTCAATTCAACGCGATTAACTTCATGACTGTTCACACATCACTTTCCTCTGTAACGCCTATATAATATAATAATGTGTATTGCCTGTTTTGGACTTCAAAGTTCGGAAACTTTACTGAAACTACAAAATGTTTTGATGATTTTTAATACTCAAACGACGATCCTCCAAGGAATTCTCGCAAGAGCGAGGTTGGTGGAAGGGCGTCGAAGCTGACGGGCTTGAAGTATTTCAGGAACTTGCGCAGGCGGTAGGCCTCGGCATACTCCTCACAGTTCTCGGGCACCATCTCCAAGACCGGCTCTACGTGGGTTCGCAGTACGGCCAGTTCGTAGATCATAGCGGTGTTGAGCATCACGTCGGCGTTTTCCTGATAGGGGAAAATCCACTTCTGTTCGCCAGCCCTCACGCTGGGCCAGCGGTGGATGGTATCGGCTGCCGAACAGCCCCTGTAGTGGAAATCGCGGACGATGCGACGAAGCAATCGGTTGTCGGTGGTAGGGATATAGTTATGGGTGTCGAGCAGAATGGTGGTGAGTGCCGATGCATAGATGCGGAACTTCAGTTCATCGGGAATCTGTGCCGTCAACTCGGGGTTCAGGGCGTGAATGCCTTCCACGACCAGTACCTCGTTGTCGCCCAGCTTCAAGCACTTTCCACTCTTCAGGCTGCGTCCTGAAGGGAAGTCATAGCGCGGCAGTTCCACTTCCTCGCCTCGGAAGAGTGCATTGAGCTGTTCGTTGAGCAGGGGCAGGTTCAGGGCGTTGATGTTCTCGAAGTCATATTCGCCATGCTCATCCTTGGGTGTCAGCTCGCGATCTACGAAGTAGTCATCGAGTGAGATTTGCACGGGTTTGATGCCATTGGTGAACAGCTGTACAGAAAGTCGCTTGCAGGTGGTTGTCTTCCCGCTTGACGACGGACCGGCTATGAGCACTATCTTCGGGCGGCGCAGGGCGATGAGGTCGGCAGTCTGTGCGATTCGCTTCTCCTGCAAGGCTTCACTGACATTGATGATGTTGCCAGCGTGTCCGTTCTGTACGGCGACGTTAAACTCGCCGACGGTGGTTATCCCCACAATCTCTTGCCAGTTGTGGTGTTCCTTGAAGACTTCGAACATCTTGTCTTGGCGGGTCAGCTCATCCAAGACTGATGGATCTGTGGTTGAAGGGATGCGTAGCAGCAACCCGTCGTAGTACTTCTCCAGTCCGAAGAGATAGAGCTGGGAGGTGTCGGTGAGCAACGCTCCGTAGAAGTAGTCGATGTAGCCGTCGAGTTCATAATAAGTGGTATAGAGGGTGCCCTGCGACTTCAGGAGCCGCACCTTCGAAAAGGCGTTGAGCTGGCTGAACTTCTCGATGGCTTCCTCTGTGGGAACCTCGAAGCGGTGGAAGGGGAGGGCTGCATCGATAATCTCCTTCATGCGGGAACGAATCCGCTCCGCATCGAGCTGTGTCACGGGGCGCCCAATCTTCAGATTGCAGTAGTAGCCGTTGCTCACGGGAATGTCGATGATGACAGTTCCCTGGGGGAAGAGGTCGTAAACGGCCTTGCACAATACCATAAACAGGCTACGTGTATAGGTGCGGTTGCCCGATGGGTCGTGCATGTCAAGAAACTCCACGTCCTTGTTCCGATAGACGCGGTAGTGCATTCCCTCCACCTTGTTATTGACCTTGGCAACGATGGGTCCAAACTCCATTTTTAAATGAAATTCACGAAAAATTTCAGAAAGTGTACTTCCAATCGCTACTTTTAATTTTTTTTTGTTATTTTTGCAACGGATTTGAACAGTTTGTGTAGTCATGCTGTTTATAATGATTAGGTTGAGGAGCAAAATTAAGCATAAAAATCGAAACTGAAAGTCATAGACCTTATAAAATTTATTAAATATGTCGATTTGGGTTATCTTTAAGTTACTGGGCTCATTAGCACTACTCATGTTTGGTATGAAGGCAATGAGCGAAGCTTTGCAGAAAATGGCCGGTCCCCAGCTGCGTCACGTTCTCGGAGCAATGACTACGAACCGCTTTACAGGATTGCTGACCGGTATGTTCGTAACGGCATCGGTGCAGTCCTCTACGGCAACCACGGTGATGACGGTTTCATTCGTCAACGCCGGACTTCTCACACTGGCTCAGGCCATCTCTGTCATCATGGGTGCCAACATCGGTACCACGCTTACTGCCTGGATTATGGCGGCAGGAACGACTTTCGACATCTCCGTGCTGGTCTATCCGGGCTTTTTTGTGGGTATCATCCTAATCTACATGAAGAAGCAGCGATACATTGGCGATTTCCTTTTCGGCTTGGCTTTCCTGCTGTTGGGTCTTACCACGCTGAAGGGAACGGGCATGGAGATGGATTTGGGAAACAATCCTGCGGTGGTCAGCTTCTTCAAATCCTTTGATCCCAATTCGTTCCTCACCACGCTGATTTTCCTGCTGCTGGGTGGTGTGATGACTTTCTGCGTGCAGTCGAGTGCTGCGGTCATGGCCATCACGATGTTGCTCTGTGCTACGGGTGCGATGCCCATCTATCAGGGTATCGCGCTGGTGCTGGGTGAAAACATCGGTACCACCATCACCTCGAACCTCGCAGCGATGTCGGCCAATGCGCAGGCTCGCCGTGCGGCCTTGGCCCACATGTTCTTCAACGTGTTTGGTGTCATCTGGATTCTGATGGTGTTCCATCTGTTCATCGATGGAGTCATCGATATCGTTGACAACGTGGGCAACATGCTTGGCAAGGATATGGAGCACATGAACTCCAATAACAAGCTCACCTTCATCCTGGCGGCCTTCCATACTTGTTTCAACGTCATCAATGCCAGTATCCTCATTTGGTTTATCCCCCAGATAGAGAAGTTCGTATGCTGGGTCATCAAGCCCAAGAAGGTTGACGAAGAGGAGGATTTCCGCCTGCATTTCATTACGGCTGGCTTCATGAAAACCCCCGAGCTCTCCGTACTCGAGGCACAGAAGGAAATCCGCTCCTTCGGGGAGCGCATGCAGCGTATGTTCGGCATGGTGCAGGATCTGCTCAATATGTCGTCTTCCAGCACCAATAAGAACAAAAACAACGAGGCTGAGTTTACCAAACTGTTTACACGAATTGAGAAGTACGAGAGTATTTCTGACAACATGGAGCTGGAGATAGCCAACTATCTCGATCAGGTGAGCGATGCCCATCTCAGTGACGATACCAAGGGCAAGATCCGAGCCATGTTGCGTGAGGTGAGCGAACTGGAGTCTATCGGTGACTCCTGCTTCAACATGGCGCGCACCATCTCGCGTAAGTACCAAGGCAAGCAGGATCATTTCGTGGAGGCACAGTATGACCACATCCACCAGATGATGGAACTGACTGACAATGCCCTTACCCAAATGAACCAGCTCATGGGCGGCCGCAAGGACTCCTATGATGTGAACCGCACGTTCAACATCGAAAACGAAATCAACAACTACCGAAACCAGTTGAAGTCACAGAACATCAACGACATCAACAACCACGTTTACACCTACGCTGTCGGCACCATCTACATGGACCTCATCAACGAGTGCGAGAAGCTGGCCGACTACGTGGTGAACGTTGTTGAGGCTCGCATGCGCCTGAGAATGCATTGATCGGAAGTTGCCATTCGCCTATGCGAACCCTCTGTTATGAACTTCTATTATTTCTGTTGTGCCTGCTTTCCTCCAAAGCAGGCGCACAGAATATTCATAGTCTGACGCTCGAGGATGGACTCTCCGACGGGTCGGTATATACAGTATTGCGCGATACGACAGGGTTCGTTTGGATAGGAACGGCACGAGGCGTGGACCGCTTCGATGGTTCGCGTGTGGTCAATACGACGTTCTCAGATCCCTCGGATCTAAGCGAGAACAATCATGTGGTCAGCATACGTGAGGACGGGCGCGAGCATCTGCTGGTGCAGACCGTCAAAGGGTGGTGGCGCCTCGACAAGCGTAGGCTCACCCTTAGTAGATTGCCAGAAGGCGAACATCCTGCTACGGCCTCCCGCCGCTCAGCCACAACGTCGTCACCGATGGGTGTTGCTGCGCGTGAGGCATGGAACACAGAGAAAGGGTGTTTCCGCTTTCAAAACAGTATTTTAGACTTCTTCGATGAAACCGGCGTATTTTGGCGATGTTATAAGTTCTTCGGGCTCGATCATACCGACTTTAGTACTCATTTGTTCCACACATTCTCGGTGCCTGGCGTTTACGACAGCGAGGGTGTACAGGTGCGCAGCTTCCTCTGCGATGGCAGTTGCATGCTCATTGGAACCCGCGAAGGGCTGGTGGTGGTTGACACATTAGACAATTCTTTCGTGCGGATAGGCTGCACCGAACTTGGCTCAACAGTCATTACCCACATCATGCGGCAGGGGCCTAACTACTATGTTGCCACCGTGGGAGGCGGCATCCGCATCATCCATGCGCAGACGCTGAAGCAGGAGGGCTCATTACTTAATGGGGCCGCTGTCTATCAACTGCTCGTTAGCAATGGTTGTCTGTGGGCCTGTACCTCGATGGGGGTCGGGCGATGGAGAATCAGTGATGTCACGGGTACACTCACTTCCGATAGCCACCTCTTTACGACGGACAACTCACAATTACCCGACAACGAGGTGCTCTGCATGGCGTTCTCCCCACATGGCGATGGACTCATCAGTACCCTCAACGGTCTATGTGCCTATATTTCGGAGCGCAATGCCCTAAGTGTGAAGGATGTGCCCGAGAAACTGCAGACATACGACATGTTGCACTATATGGCATGGACCTCAGACGACGAACTGCTCGTAGTACCCTATCAGGGAGTACCCATGGCGTATCATGGTGCGAAACGACAGCTTCGGAAACTGCTTCCTGATTCGGATGATGATAATCCCTACCTTCAATTTCTTTCCATTCCATCGAAGTTCTTGCCTCATGGTTTCGCTCCCATGAGTATCGTCATCATGTCCGATGGCATTGCTCTCTTTGATGGAAAGTCCTTGCGCCGTTTCTCCTATCTCGATGGATTGGGCAATCACGAGATGCAGTCGCGTGCAGCATATATAGACGACCATGGACGCTTCTGGGCTGCAACCAACGGCGGGCTGGTCTATGCAGACATTCCCGATCTGTTGCAATCTGATCATCCGCATATTGCCATCACCTTGCAAGACATACAGACCGACCACTGGTACACTGATGTGGAAGTTAACAACGTAATGATGGATAGCCTGCTCTGTCTGAGCCGTCATGACAATACTTTCACCGTCAGCTTCCTTCCGCTTGTGACCGGTAACACCCGCGATTTACGCTACCGCTACCGGTTAGAGGGTTATGAGAATACATGGCACATTGCCGGTCATGATTGTCGTATCTCCTATTCAAGCCTGCGTGTGGGTAGTTATACCTTAGTTATAGAGGCCATTGGCCGCCCGGAGATTTGTCTGCACCTTCCCGTGAGTGTCCCCCTCACCCATTTTGCACTCGTTCTCATCGTCCTCTTCCTGTTGCTGGTTTCCCTGATTGCACATATCGCTTATTGTCGTTTGAACAAGAAAGAATATTTTTGGCAGCGCCTGTTACCCAAGCCCGAGAAATATCAGAAGAGCAGAATGGACCAACACGAAGGCGAAGAGCTTTCACGCCGTTTGCTCGAACTGATGGAAAACGAAAAGCCCTTTTTGCGCCCAGACCTGCAGATGGCCGACCTTGCGAAGTCACTTGGCTGTTCATCACATGTCCTCTCGCAGGTGTTCACGCAGTTCATACGCCGTAGTTATTATGATTTTATAGCCGAATATCGCATTGCCGAGTTCAAGCGTCGTGCCGTCGATCCTGCTTATAGTCGCTACACCATCACCGCACTTGCGGAACTCTGTGGCTTCCGTTCCCGCAATCCCTTCCTCGTTGCTTTTAAAAAGTTCACGGGCGTATCGCCCAAACAGTGGATGAAGGAACATGCTGATACGCAGCAGGAATAGCTGTTGTTTTGCACTTTCCAGTTGAAAAGTGCATTTTACTTACCCCCTTGAATGGACTATAAATAAAGGACTTTACGTTAAAAAGTGCATCTTCCCGCTTGGACATTCCCTTTTTGTTGAAGCAAAACTTGCGTGTAAGGAAAGTGTGACGTAATTTTGCAACAGAAAATCTAAATGTTATTCTGCAATGAAAAGATTCAGTTTCTTTCTACTTACAGTCTTTCTCTTGATGCTCAGCACGGGTTTAAAGGCACAAGACCAGACCATCGTCAACTACAATGACCAGCGTGGATTCCGTCATCCAGGTGGATTGCACACCCAGGACGACTTCGATCGTATCAAAACACAGTTGGCGGCAGGTAATGAAAAGGTTACACAGGCGTATAACGTACTGAAGAATGCTGCTTATGCTCAGCCTGGTGTTCAGAGTAATCCTGTGGAAACAATTGTGCGCGGAGGCGGAAGCGGCGAGAACTATATCAATGCGGCTCGTGGTGCAACGATGGCTTATCAAAATGCTGTGCGCTGGAAGATTGAGGGTAACACAGCCTGTGCCAATGCTGCTGTGCGCATCTTAATGGCTTGGGCTAACAAAACTACGAATATCACAGGCAATTCTGATGCTGCCTTGGCCGTGGGACTCTATGGCTATCAGTTTGCGCAGGCAGCAGAGCTGATGCGCGACTATGAGGGCTGGAGTCTCGCTAACTTCGAGAAGTTCAAGCATTGGATGCTCGACCTCTGGTATCCCAAGGCTATCAACTTCCTGCGCGTCAGAAACGGAACGTGGGAGAATAGTAGCAAATGGTGGCAGGCTCCAGGCCATTATTGGTCGAACTGGGGCTTGTGCAATATCATGTGTGTCATCAGCATCGGTATTCTTTGCGACGACGTGTTCATCTATAATCAGGGTATGTCTTTCTTTAAGTACGATCAGGTGGGGACCTATAAGGACCCGCGTACCGACAACCCTATCAAGAACGATGGGCTGACCGACTTCCTCGGCAATCTTGTGGTAACGACGGTTGATTCACCATTGGAGACTGGTGCCTACGGACAGATAGGGCAGATGAACGAGAGCGGTCGTGATACGGGTCATTCTGCCATGGCTCTCGGCTTAGCCATCGACATCGCCAAGGTGGGATGGAATCAAGGCGATGACCTCTTTGCTTACATGAAGCATCGTTTGGCGGCAGGCATTGAGTATGTGGCTGCACAGACACAAAGCGTGGAAAATCTGCCTTGGACCAACTACCATTATGCCACCAACGGCTTTTATTATACCGACTCCCGCTCGTGGTTGATGACTGAGCCGGCCCTCGGCGCACAGACACGTCCTTATTGGGGAACCGTCATCGGCATCTATGAAGGCGTGAAGGGAGTGCAGATGCCTTTCTCCAAGACGGCTTATGAAGAAATGGGCATCGACGAGGGCGGACAAGGGGGAACCAGTGGCGGCTATGACCACATGGGCTACTCGGTACTGATGAACACCCGCGAACCACAACTGGCTCCTGCCGACAAGGTTCCTACAGAACTTTCGGCAAAGATGGAGTACAGTGCCGCTCTCAATGCCAACCTCATCCCGAGCTATTCGGTGGAACGCACGTTGGGGAATATCAACGGAAAGGTGTTCTCGCACAGCGAGTTGGGCGGACTGGTCAACACCTTCACTGCCAACAGCAAGACCTGTCTGCCGAAGGGACAGACGCTGACGCTGATGCCTCAGCTTCCCGAAGGAGAGGAAGACACTGGACTGTGGAGCTGGAACACAGGCGAGACAACGCGCAACATCACCGTCTCGACGAATAAGAGCTTCATTTATCGTGTCACCTATACCAACCAGCATGGTGTGAAAAGTGAACAGATGTTCAGTCTGGCTGCCGAGGGCGACTGTCGTCCTTCCAAGGTGACGGGCAGTATCATCTATAACGGAACGGTTGTCAACGATACCACGCTGACCGTATTCTATGGCGACAAGGTGACGCTGAAACTGGAAGGTACGGATGCCTTCTCGTCCTATCTCTGGTTCAACGGCAAGACGACAGCTACCGTCACCACGCCGGCCATCACCAAGGATACCGTTTTCGTTGGAGCGTTCATTAACCAGGGTGGAGCCCGTTCTGAGGTTTCGTTCCACCTGAAAGTGAAATACATCCGACAGGACATCACGGTCAACGGCACGACCTCCGAGTACACCGAGCCCGTCCTGCTCAAAGAGGGCGACAAGGTATTGCTCGGTCCCTACGTGCCCGATGCCTATCCTTATGCTACCTATCAATGGAACACGGGTGCTACCACGCGTCAGCTGCTCTTTGAGCATATCGATACCACGGGTGTCTTCACCGTCGATTATACGCTTGACGGCGTTCCCGGGCAGTATGTCTATGATGTGACAACCCTCTCGGCAGAGAGACCCTTTCCCGTTCCGGAAGGCAACTACCTCATTCGTCACCGCGCAAGCGATACCTTTTTGTACTTTCCCGGCTTGGAAACCCGCGCCAGCTTCAAAGGCTATGATGATGTGCAGCTGATGGACTCGCTCGTGTGGCACATCACCGAGCCCGACGAGAACCGGCGGCTCAACTTCCAGTCGGTGGTTGACGGTTCGTTTATGGGACCCAACTATCGCATGAGTGCCACACCACGCGCCAATCCGTCTTTCACCATCGAGAAGACGGCCGGTGCTCCCAACTATGCCATTTGCAACTCAGTAGGTTGGTACATCTCTGCCAGCGATGCCGGAGGTGTGGTCAACAGCACGCAGACCCTCTCAGCGTTCCCTTTCGAACTGATTCCCTACGACGGACCGCTGCTCGGCATTCAGACTGTTCCGGCATATTCGAATGCATCCGTCGTGAGAACGGACTATTACAATTTGCAAGGTCAGCAGATTGGTCGCAACACGCCTGGCATTATCATCGTTAGAAAACAGCTTTCCAACGGCCGAACCAAAACAATCCTGCAAACAAATCAATAACAATAAACAATGAGAAGAATCATAATGCTCTTGGCAGTAGCCGTCTCAGTGCAAATGGCAACAGCCCAGAAGAGAACAGAAAAGACCCTTTCGCAGAATACATTCAGTGTAGAGGAACAACTCACTTACTGTGACATACAGGTGACACGCGCCTTGGGCGAGTTGCGTGATGAAAAAGGAATGTTCGATTTCACCATGCAGCCACGTAACATCCTTGTCAACGACAGGCAGGTCGGGTGGAACTGTCGGAAGGCTTCCGCACAAGAATGGTGCTCAGGCTTCTGGCCTGGCATCCTGTGGATGGACTTCTCCTTCTCTCACAACCCGCAGCTGCGACAGGTGGCAGAGAAATACACAGAGAGTCTCTCGTTCCTGGCCGACCAGCCCGCCTTCGACCACGACTTAGGTTTCCTTGTCATCAACTCCTTCCTGAAGGGTTATGAACAGACCTATAATCCTGAGTACAAGCGCATAGCTCTGGCTGCCGCCGACACCCTTGCCACACTCTACAACCCCATGGTGGGAACCATCCTCTCCTGGCCCCGCCACGTGAAGGACTATGGCGGACATAACACCATCATGGACAACATGATCAACCTGGAACTCCTGTTCTGGGCAGCCGACCACGGAGGCTCTCCCCTGTTGCGCAACATTGCCATCAGCCATGCCAAGACCACCATGCAGAACCACTTCCGTTCCGATGGAACCTGCTATCATGTGGCGGTCTATGACCCCGTTGATGGTCATTTCATCAAGGGTGTCACCCATCAGGGCTTTGCCGATGGCTCCACCTGGGCACGCGGACAGTCGTGGGCCGTCTATGGCTACACCATGGTCTATCGCTTCACCCGTAACCCCGTGTTCCTGGAGTTCGCACAAAAAGTCACCGATGCCTATATCCGCCGCCTAACGGGTACACCTCTCAACACTTCTCTCTCCTCTTACCTCTCTCCTCTCTCATCTTTTTGCCTCATCCCCCGCTGGGACTTCGACGCTCCAGGGCTCGACGTTCCCAAGGATGCTTCGGCAGCCTGTGTTGTGGCCTCTGCCCTGTTGGAACTTTCCCAGTATGTCAGTGAAGAGAAAGGGCGGTTTTATCGCGACTTTGCCATCGAGTCGCTTCGCCAGCTGAGCACACCCGCTTACCAGAGCCGTGAGAAAAACGTGGCGTTCCTCATGCACTCCACGGGCCACCATCCTGCCGGTTCCGAGATTGATGCCAGCATCATCTATGCAGACTATTATTATATAGAGGCTCTGTTGAGATTGAAGGAACTGAAATTGTAGATACTATTTGAATAAGATAGCAATGAAAAGGATATTTGGTTTTCTCCCGATGTGTTTGTTGGTTATCATGACTCACGCACAGACTCCATTCCATTCTGCCGTGTGGTGTCCTGACAATGGTGATGGTACCTACACGAACCCCGTGCTCTATGCCGACTACAGCGACCCTGATGTGTGTGCTGTCGGGGAGGATTATTACCTCACGGCAAGTTCGTTCAACTGCATTCCCGGTTTGCCGATCCTGCATTCCAAGGACCTTGTGAACTGGGAGATTGTCGGTCATGCTTTGCAAGAGCAGGAACCCAAGGAGCTGTTTGACCATTCCCAACACGGTAAGGGCGTATGGGCACCTGCCATTCGTTATCACGAAGGTGAGTTCTACATCTATTGGGGTGACCCTGATCAGGGCATCTTCATGGTTAAGACAAAAAATCCTGCAGATCGGTGGGAAATGCCTATCTGCGTTATTTCGGGCAAGGGAATGATAGACCCCTGTCCGCTGTGGGATGATGACGGACGCTGCTATCTGGTGAATGGCTGGGCCAAATCCCGCGCAGGTTTCAACTCCGTATTGACAGTCAGAGAGCTATCTTCCGACGGTACAAAGGCTATCGGCGAGCCGCGCATCGTGTTCGATGGCGGACAGGAGAATCACACCGCGGAAGGTCCTAAGTTCTACAAGCGCAACGGCTACTATTGGATCATGTGCCCAGCAGGAGGCGTGGCAATGGGCTGGCAGTTGGCTATGCGCAGCAAGTCACCCTACGGGCCTTATGAGTGGAAACGAGTGATGTGGCAGGGCAGTACCCATATCAACGGGCCGCACCAGGGCGCTTGGGTGCATACCGCCTTCGACGAGGCCTGGTTCCTGCATTTCAACGACAAGGGAGCGTATGGCCGCGTTGTCTATCTGCAACCTGTCGATTGGTCGAGTGGATGGCCCATGATGGGTAAAAGTGGTGAACCTGTGGCCCGCTACCGCAAACCGAAATCAAATTCTACAACCATCGTGAATCCACTTGAGAACGATGAGTTCAATGATGGCATCATCGGAAAGCAGTGGCAATGGCACGCCAACTACCATCCATTCTACGGGATGCCGACAGCCAACGGTACCATGCGGTTCTATACCTACGACCTGCAACCTCACGCCCTGTCTCCTTCTTCCCAGAGCGAGGTTCCTGGCTATTCCCTTTGGGATGCTTCCAACCTGCTCTTGCAGAAGCCCACAGCCCCTCGTTTCACTGCCACCGCCAAGGTGCGTTTTGCAGCCAAGGCAGAAGGGCAATATGGCGGACTCCTGATGATGGGGCGCGACTATTCGGCACTGGTTGTTCAGCGGCAGGGCGACACCTTTCTTTTGCAGCAGCACACCTGCATCGGAGCCGATGAAGGAAAGACGGAACAAACAACCACCCTCGCCATGATGGAGCCTACAGAAAGAGACACCATACCCTACAGTCCCGCTATCTATATGGACATCTATTTGCGCATGACCGTCAAGGATGGTCTATGCACCTTCTCCTACAGCACAGATGGCAAGCGTTTCCGCGAGGCGGGTACGCCGTTCACCATGAAGCAAGGCAAGTGGATTGGAGCCAAGTTCGGTTTCGTAGCGGTGCAGGAAAAACCGAGAGCAGACCGAGGCTGGTTAGACGTTGACTGGATACATATCACAAGATGAAACGACTATTGATTGCTATGGCGGCCCTGTGTGCCACACTCTGCGTGCAGGCCTTGGGGAAGTTTGGTGACTGGACCTGTTCCGTGGCCCTCTGTGGCGGCGGGGCGGCACGCCCAAGCGAATGGTTCAACCCGTGCAGCTCTCTCTGCGTTGAGGGAAAAAGGGACCTGCAAACTGTTTTCTTGTGAGAGGTTTTAAGTAATTGGGTAGAGAAAAACGTAATAATGAATAAAACATCAGTTGAATATATCATGTTTATGACAAACGAACCGAAAGTTTGGAGAGCAAAGAGACGGGGATGCAAAAGAGCGTTGTCGCATTTGATAGGGATAGTATTCTCATTCATCCTCTGTTGGCCAGCCTCCATCATGGCACAGACGGTGGCATCGCCCGACGGCAACTACGTGTTTGCTTTCCACGCAGAGAACGGACGGCTGTGCTATACGCTGACGTTTCAAGGAACGAAGATTGTTGAAGACGGCGAACTGGGTGTGGACATCGACAACCGCCTCTTTGAGTCGGCACTGGGCATTCCCAACGACTCATGCCGCTACTGGGGCGAGAACTTGCGACTGACGGGGCATGAGATGACGGAGCGCGACACGACATGGACTCCCCTCTACGGCGAGAACAGCAGGATTCGTGACTGCTATCTGCAGCTGACGCTCCACTTTGTGAAGGGCGAAGTGCCCGCTGCTTCCACCAGTTCTGATGGCTACGACAAGCGGCGCTTCTACAACATGGACATTGAAGTACGCGCCTACAACGAGGGTGTGGCGTTGCGCTATGTGTTCCCAGAACAGAGCAACGGTCTCTTCCTGAACATCACTGGCGAAAGGACTTCTTTCCCCATGCCTGCTGGAACGACGGTGTTCCATGCGGCATGGGCGCAGGACCAGTATCGCGAGCTGCCGCTTGCTGAGTTGGAAGAGGAGACGGAGCGGCCCCTGCTCATGCGGTTGCCCGATGGGAAGTGGGCGGCCTTGCTGGAAGCAGCCATGGTGGACTATGCCCGTGGAAAGTTCGTGCGCACGCCTCCCAACACCTTGCAGGTGAGTATGTACAGCGGTGTTGAGGTGATGTCGCCCTACTGTACTCCGTGGCGCGTCATCATGGCAGGCGAAAGGGCGGTTGACCTCATCAACCACAAGGACCTTGTACACAACCTCAATGTTCAATGTTCAATGTTCAATGGTCAATGGATTAAGCCCGGCAAGGTTTATCGCTGCGGTGGTCTGAATCGTGACTTCATCATGCGGGGCATCAGCTTCGCCGAACAGATGAAGTTCCAGTTTATTGAATTGGATGCCCGATGGTATGGACCGGAAATGTCAATGGCTTCGAGTGCGCTCAGCGTGTCTCCTGAACGCGACTTCACGATTCCCGAGGTGTGCGACTCAGCCCGTCGCCACGGGTTGGGTGTGTGGCTGTATGTGAACCAGCGTGCCCTCTATCAGCAGTTGGACAGTATTCTGCCCCTTTACCGCAAGTGGGGTGTGAGCGGCATCAAGTTCGGGTTCGTGCAGGTGGGCAACCAAATGTGGAGCACGTGGCTGCACGATGCCGTGAGGAAATGTGCCGAATACCAGCTGATGGTGGACATTCACGATGAATACCGACCCACGGGCGTATCGCGCACCCTGCCCAACCTGATGACCTGCGAGGGCATTGGCGGCCAGGAGGAAATGCCCGGTGCCTATCACAACCTCGTGCTGCCCTTCACCCGTTACCTCTGCGGACCGGCAGACTATACTCCTACCTATTATAATAAGCGCAAGAAGATGACCTACGCCGCACAGTTGGCTATGCCGGTAATCTACTACAGCCCCATCCAGTTCCTCTTCTGGTACGATGACCCTCAGCTGCACGACGGCTTGCAGGCCGACACCCATCCTGGCGAGCTGCAGTTCTGGAAAGACTGTCCCACGGTGTGGGATGAGAGCATAGCCCTCGACGGAATTCCCGGCCAGTACATCGTTCAGGCCCGTCGCTCTGGCAATGAATGGTTTGTGGGAGTAATGAATAACACCGAGCCCCGTACCGTCACCATTCCCATCAGCTTCCTGCCGAAAGGGAAATATGAGGTAGAAGTATATAACGACGATCCCACGGCAAACACGCGAGCTCAAGTAAAGAGTGAAAAGATAAAAGTGAAAAGCGGCCAAGCAATTGTTCTGCATCTCCTACCCAATGGTGGCGCAGCTTTGCATATCAGGCCAATCCGATAAAAAACACATCAATTATTGAGCAATGAAACCATACAAGTTTGAACCGTATTTAAAGACAACCCTTTGGGGTGGCTATCAGATTGCGCCTTTCAAAGGCATCTTTACAGCCCAGCCGAACATAGGCGAGAGTTGGGAGATTAGTGGCGTGCCAGGACATGAAAGCGTTGCCATCAATCGTGGACTGGTGGACGATGTTGACGAGGGGCTGACGCTGACCCAGTTGATCGACAAGTACAAGGGCCTGTTAGTGGGCAACAAGGTTTATAAGAAATTCGGCAATCAGTTTCCCCTGCTGGTGAAGTTCATCGACTCCCGTCAGGACCTCAGCGTGCAGGTACACCCTGATGACAAGCTGGCCATGGAGCGTCATGGCTGTGCCGGAAAGACAGAGATGTGGTACATCATCAAGAGCGATGTGGGTTCGAAGATCTATGCCGGCTTGAAAAAGAGCATCACTCCCGAGGAATACGAACAGTTGGCCAACGCCACTGTGCCTGACGGTTCACCGTCGGGTATGCATTCCCCCATGCAAGATGTCATTGCCACTCATGAAGCGCACGAGGGCGACCTCTACTATCTGCCGGCTGGTCGATTGCATGCCATCGGTGCGGGCAACTTCCTGGCCGAGATACAGGAGACCAGCGACATCACTTACCGCGTATATGACTTTGGGCGCAAGGATGCCCACGGCAATCCGCGCGAGCTGCACATTGAGCAGGCCAAGGATGCTATCGACTATCGGGTGTGGCCCGAATATCGCACATCGTACGATTCGACGAAACCTACGAGCCAGCTCATCAACTGCCCCCACTTCGTAGTACACCGCGTGGTGGTGCAGGTGGCCCAGCAGGTTGACTTCCATTGCGACTCCTTTGTGGTGGTGATGTGTCTCTGGGGCGAGGCCAACATCAATGGCATCAGCATCCGGCAAGGTGAGACCATCCTGGTGCCTGCCTGCGAGAACGTGCTCTATATTTTTGGCAATGCCACATTTCTAACCGCAACCATGTAAATAAGATATGATAAAAGGAAAAATCTTCATCTGGTGTTTATTGTTATTGACAATACCTATTATCAGTTTCGCACAAGAGTATAAGATGGCAGGCCCATACGAGGTGGTGGCCCGCGATGGACAGTTTCGAGGAAGCAAGGGCGGCAGCGAGCGCGACATGAAGGCAGCGTGGGACTTTGCCCGTGAAGGCAAGCACGAGGAGGCCCTGCGGATTATCAACGCATACGCCGAGAAGTTGCAGTGCCTCGACGGGCACGACGCACCGCTCTGTCTCATCCAAGGCTACTGGCTGTGCCGGGCTATGATGATAGAGAAGAACAATGTTCAAGGTTCAATGTTCAATGGCCAATCAGAAAAATGGGAAGCTATGCTCCGCCGTGCCATGGTGCCGACGATGGAAAAGTTCGAAGCCGACTCTCCTTACGCCAACGGCAACTGGGGAGCTATCGTCAACCGCTTCCGCATGGCGTGTGCCCTTGCCATTGGCGACACCACCATGTATCGTGCTGCCATCAACTACTTCCTACATGCCAACGACAACGGCGCACTTCCTAACTACGTCAGCGAGACGGGACAGTGCCAGGAGACAGGGCGCGACCAGGCTCATGCTCAGTTGGGCTTAGGTGCCTTGTGCGACCTCTGCGAGATGGCTTGGGAACAGGGTGATGATCTGTGGGGCGCACTCGACAACCGCTTGATGAAGGGAATCGAGTACACGGCGAAATACAATCTCGGGTATGATGTGCCATTCGAGCAGTGGACTGACTGCACAGGACTCTACAACGACTGGACGGAACCAGGGGCGATGCGGCGAGGCGTTATTCAAAACATCTACGACCAACCCTATCAGCACTACGTGGGACGTAAAGGACTGAAGATGCCCTATACAAAGAAGTTACTTACCATGCAACAGAAAGCCGAGAAGCAGAATAAGGTGAAGAAGGGCGTGGAGTCGAATGAGTTCGTGGTGCCAGGTGTCACCGAGGGGCAGAAGCTCCATCAGGTTTTCACCTATCCCGCACCAGAGGGAGCTCCCCTGAAGCATGACTACGATGTGTATATCTGTCCACGCGGTAAGGAATGGGTGAAGATAGAAACGTATATGGCCAAGGTGAACAGTCCCCTCCCGACCTCCAGGAAGGGAGAGGTAGTCAAGCACAGGGTGAGTGAGATTTCTTACTGCATGTTCGACTTCACGGGCGACGTGTATGTGAAGGTCATCAGCAAGAACAAGAAGTTCAAGACTGCACGTGTCCGTCCCGACTATCGGGGCACGATTGCCAACATCCAAAACGACTCGACCGTGCAATTCCTGTTGTTCCAGCCCGAGAATGTGAGTGTGGAACTGGACGGCGACATCACGAACAACCTCTTGGTGTTTACCTCGAAACCGCCCGTGAGCAAGGAGGAGGCAGAGGCTCAGGCCAAGAAGGAAGGCCGTCAGTTCATCTATATCCCACCAGGCTTCTATGACCAGGAGGCACTCGTCCGCATCGCTCCCCTTCTTTCCAAGGGCAATGGGAACAAGACAGGTGGCGAAGCCAGCTCAGGAGGTGAGGTCCTCGTTCCCTCGAACACCACCCTGTATCTCGCTGGCGGTTCGTACTTCACCGGCACCTATCTCATTGATAACGCTCACGATGTGAGCATCTTGGGACGTGGCATCGCCCGTCCGGTCAACGGCTACAATGGCTGCTTCGTGGCAAACAGTAAGAATGTACTTGTTGATGGCCTCGTGGTGTGTAAGTGTCCCATTGGCGGCTCGGATGGCGTGACACTCCACGATGTGCGCAGCATCTCTCATCCAGCCTGGGGCGACGGGCTGAATGTGCTGGCCTCCAGCAATATCCTCTACGACCGTGTGTTCTGCCGCAACTCCGACGACTGCACCACCGCCTACGCCACCCGCTTGGGCTTCGAGGGCAGTACACGCAACATCCGCATGCGCAACTCTACGCTGTGGGCTGACGTGGCTCACCCCATCTTCATAGGACTGCATGGCGCTGCGGCAGGCCCGCATCCCGAGCGTCGCGACACCATCGAGAACCTCGTGTATGAGAACATCGACATCCTCTGCCAGGCCGAGCCACAGGTTGATTACCAAGGCTGCATGGCCATCAATTGCGGCGACAACAACTTGGTGCGCAACGTCACCTTCGACAATATCCGCATCGAGAACCTCACTCAAGGCTGTATGCTGCAAGTGAAGGTGGGATGGAATCAGAAATATTGCAAAGCACCGGGGCTCGGAGTGGAAGATGTCACCTTCCGCAACATCCGTTACTATGGCGACATGCCCTATATGTCGGTCATCACCGGCTATGACGAACAGCACAAGGTGAGGAACGTCACCTTCGAAGGACTGAAAATCAACGGCAAGCCCATCTACGATGGCATGCCGGGCAAGCCCAAGTGGTACAACACAGGCGACTATGTGCCGATGTTCATCGGCTCGCATGTGGAGAACCTGAAGTTCGTCAAGTAATGCCAAGAAAGTCTCTGTCGCACAACAGAGGCTTTCTTGTTTTAAGAAACCTCTCAACATTCTCTGTTTTAAAATTTGGTATTTCGCCCAAATATTCGTATCTTTGCGCCGTTTAACGACTTAATTCCAATCGTTGAATTCATGTTTGTCCGAGATATGATTACTCATTGGAACCTATGCAATTAATACATAAATGATATAAACATGAGAATGAAATCGTTTAAATGGTCTTTGATGCTCGGCATCGTAGCCGGGCTGGTGTCGTGTGGCATTGATGAGCCCAAGATGACACAAACGTCGTTTGAAACAATGACAGTGAAGAAATCGGACATTGAACTCCCCTATAAGTTCAGTGCCAGGATGAAAGGTCAGAACGACGTAACCGTCACCCCCCAGGTGAGCGGTCAGTTAATGAAGATATGTGTAAATGAAGGAGAGCAGGTTGTAAAAGGACAAACATTGTTTGTGATAGACTCTCGTCATGCTCAGTTAGAGTTAGAGGCAGCGCAGGCCAATCTTACAGCCGCTTTAGCTCAAGAAAACTCTGCCAAGCTTGAATACGAATCGAACAAAAATTTGTTTGAGAAGAAGATTGTGAGCAGCTATATGCTCAACAATTCCGAAAACGCTTATAAGCAAGGTCAGGCAGCCGTAGCCCAGGCTCGTGCCGCTGTGAACCGTGCCAAGGTGAACCTTGGCTTCTGCACCATCAAGGCCACCGTGTCGGGTGTTATCGGTGAAATTTCCGTTCGTGTTGGCGATCAGGTTTCGCCCATGACCCAACTCACCATGCTGAGTGGCAACTCAACGATGTATGCAGAGTTCGCAGTTACCGAAGCCATTGTTGAGTCCATGGTGAAAGAAGGAATGAAGGCAGCCGATGTAGACAAGTATATAGCCAACTTGCCGCCTGTTACCTTTGTGATGAAGAACGGTACGGAATATCCTCACAAAGGACATGTGGTAAGTCTCACCGGAGTGGTGAATTCCCAAACCGGTTCGCTCACCAGCAAGGTGTCGTTTCCCAATCCCGATGGCCATTTGTATTCGGGCATACAGGGAACCATCGTAATGGACTTTGCCGAGAAAGATGTGATTGTGGTTCCCCAATATGCAGTGGTGCGTCTGCAAGACAAGTCGCAGGTTTATAAGGTGAAGGCCGACAGCACAGCCACCGCAGTTGAAGTTACCACAGAAGATACCGGAAACGGTAAAGACTTTATTGTTACCAGCGGTTTGAAGGTGGGCGACAAGATTGTAACCACCGGTGCCAACAACGTAACGGAAGGGCAGCGTGTGCTATTCCCTGCGGAAGTGAAGAGTGAAAAGTAGAAAGTAAAGAGTTTGCCACCGCTTTATGAAAAATAATATATTTATTAATAGATACGTGATGGCGTGTGCCATCTCCATCGTGATAGCCCTGGTGGGCTACATATCTATAACCACGCTGCCGGTAGAGCAATATCCGGATATTGCGCCGCCTACCGTGTCAATAACCACCAGCTACTCTGGTGCCGACGAGAACACGGTGATGAAATCGGTCATTCAGCCTTTGGAAGAGGCTGTGAACGGTGTGAACGACATGACCTACATAACCTCCAAGGCATCGTCCAACGGCGACGTAGAAATCAACGTTTTCTTCAAGCAGGGCACTGATGCCGATATGGCGGCCGTAAACGTGCAGAACCGCGTGAGCGGTGCACTGGCCCTGTTGCCTGCCGATGTCACCAAGGTTGGTGTGAAGGTAGAGAAGCGTCAGAACAATATTTTGAGAATCTTCGCTTTGAAGAGCTCCGACGGCAAATACAACGAAGACTTCGTTTCGAACTACGTCGACATCAACATCAAGCCGCGCCTGATGCGTATCACTGGTGTTGGCAACGTGCTGAGCCTTGGTAACACATACGCTTTGCGTATTTGGCTGAAGCCCGACGTGATGGCACAGTATGGACTCACGCCCAATGATATCTTTGCTGCCATCGGTGGGCAGAGCTTCGTGGCTGCTGTGGGTACACTGGGCGAAAAGTCGGGTAACTCCTACCAATACAACATGCAGTATAAGGGTACACTGAAGACCGTTGAAGAATTCAACAGCATTGTGCTGCGCACCAGCGATGGCGGCATGTTGCAACTGAGCGACGTGGCCGAGGTGCAGATTGGTGCCATGAGCTACAACTTCACGTCGAACATCCAGGACCGTCCGGGTGCCCTCTTCATGGTATTCGCCGCACCGGGTGCCAACGCCACCCAGGTGAATGCCAGCATCAACAAGATGTTTGAAGAGGTGAAGAAAACGATGCCGGCCGGCCTTGAGTTCGTGACCATGATGACCTCCGACGACTTCCTCTTCGCCGCCATCCACAACGTAGTGGAAACGTTGGTCATTGCCATCATCCTTGTGGTGCTCGTAGTGTTTATCTTCCTGCAGAACATCAAGGCCACCATCATTCCCTCTATTTCCATTATCGTATCGCTGTTAGGAACCTTTGCCGTTGTTTCCATGGCAGGCTTCTCGCTGAACATACTCACCCTGTTTGCCCTGGTGCTCGCCATCGGTACGGTGGTCGACGATGCCATTGTGGTGGTTGAGGCAGTGATGGCCAAGATGGAAGGCGGCATCAGCGATGCCCGAGAAGCCACCCGCCAGGCCATGAGCGAGGTGTCGGTGGCCGTTGTTTCGTGTACGTTGGTGTTCATGGCCGTGTTCATTCCTGTGATGTTCATGCCTGGCACTTCGGGCACCTTCTTCACCCAGTTTGGTGTAACCATTGCCTCTTCTGTGGGTCTGTCGTGCATTTCGGCCCTCACCCTTTGTCCTGCCCTCTGTGCCATCATGATGCGCGTAACGGAAGGCAAGAAAGAAGGCAAGGGCATTACCTTCTACACCAAGAAAGCCTATGAAGCCAGCTACTCTGCTATATATAACAAGTATAGCAAGAGTGTGCAGAAGTTTATCAAGCGTCCCGTTTTGGCTTGGAGCCTGCTGGCAGGAGCAGTGGTGCTGTTGGTGTTCTTTATGAAGAGTTTGCCCTCCGGTCTTGTTCCTCAGGAAGACCAGGGCGTGTTCCTGGCTGAGATTCAGGCTCCAGAAGGAACCACGCTCCAACAGACGCGTGAGATGGTAAAGAAGGTGGAAGAGAAGGTGAAAAAGATTCCCGAGTTAGAGAGCTTCTCTGTCACCTGTGGTTACGGTATGCTGTCTGGTGCTGGTTCTAACTACGGCACCATGGTTGTGCGCCTGAAGAACTGGGACGAGCGTCCGGGCATGAACCACCTCATCGACCTCGTCTACTACCGCTTCTACTTCGACTGTCTTGACATCAAGAATCTGAGGGTGATACCCTTCCAGATGCCTCAGATTCCTGGTTATGGTACCAGTAACGACATTACCCTGAATGTTGAAGACCCCACCGACGGCAACCTTTCTGAGTTTGCCAAGCACACCGAGCATTTTCTGGCCAAGTT
>JAFSWU010000148.1 GCA_017444365.1 Prevotella sp. | reverse complement strand
TGAGAGTTGAGAGTTGAGAGTTGAGAGATGAGAGATGATAGAGGGTTAATATTCATCGATGTTCAGCTGCTTACGGTAGCCGTCAAGTAGCTTTTGGAGCTTGCGAGTGATTTTCTCTGTTCCCGGCTGTCCATAGATGTTGTGGAGCTCGTTGGGGTCGGTCTTGAGATCGTAGAGCTCCATGTAGTTGATGTCGGGGTCATTCTCGATATATCCCGAGCGGCTCATCCATTGGAACGAGTTGTATTCGCGTGTGCCAGGGGTGTTCTGATATTTGTTCTCCTGTTGTGCGCGAGTGCCGCCTTTTCCGTAAAAGTGAATCAGCTTGTAGCGGTCGGTGCGTACACCGTCGTGTTTGCGGGTGACATGCCAGGAGGGGTAGTCATAATAATGGTAGTACAGACTCTTGCGCCAGTTCTTGGGTTCTTTGCCGCGGAACAATGGGGCGAGTGAAAGGCCCGTCATCTCTTGGGGCTTCTTGGCCTGGGCATAGTCGATGAAGGTGGGCGCATAGTCGATGTTCTGCACCATGGTGGTGCATACGGAATGAGGTTTGATCTCCCGCGGATAGCGGATGAGGAGTGGCGTGTGCATGCTCTCCTCGTACATGAAACGCTTGTCGAACCATCCATGTTCGCCCATGTAGAATCCTTGGTCGGAGGTATAGACGACGATGGTGTTCTCAGTGAGTCCGTTGCGGTCGAGGTAGTCAAGCAGCTCGCCCACGCTCTCATCAACAGAGTGGATCACCGAGAGATAGTCGCGCAGAGAGGTTTGGTACTTCCATTCCACCAAAGCACGTCCCGTCAGTTTGTCGGTCTGGAACTGGTCGTAGCGCTTGCCGAAATAAGCTTCGTTGGCCGCTTTCTGGTCTGCATTCATCCGTCCGTACTCTGCAATGGTTCTGGCATAGTTGACGGGGCCCGCCCCAACACTGTCCACCTTGAGGTCGAGCACAAGCTCCATGTCCTCGTCAATCTCCATTTTCTGCGTGTGGGCGGCAGAGCCTCGTGTGGAATAGTCGTCCCACATGGTCTCGGGGATGGGGAAGGTGACGTTGTCGTACATGCCGAGGTGCTGTGTGGCAGGGAACCAACTGCGGTGGGGGGCCTTGTGGTGTACCATCAGGCAGAAAGGCTTTTCCTTGTCGCGGTTGTCGAGGAACTCAATGGCATGCTTGGTAATCAGCTCGGTGGCATAGCCTTCCTCACGGATATATTTCCCATGGGTGTCCTGTCCGCGGAACTGCGGATTGTAGTAGGTTCCCTGATCCCAGAACACGTGGTAGTAATCGAATCCCTTGGGTGTACACATGAGGTGCCACTTGCCAATCATGCCTGTCTGGTAGCCAGCTTCCTGAAGAATCTCAGAGAAGAAGGTGCGGGTGGAGTCGATGCCTTCAAGCAGCATGCGCTGTCCGTTCTGGTGGCTGTAGAGACCGGTGATGGTACAGGCGCGACTGGGAGATGAGAGTGAGTTCTCTACAAAGGCATTGTCGAAGCGCATTCCCTCGTTGGCAATGCGGTCGATGTTGGGTGTGGGAGCAAGTCGCGAGATGGGGTGGTTATAGGCAGAGATAGCTTGATAGGCATGGTCATCGCTCATGATGTAGATGATGTTGGGGCGTTGGTTAGCCTGTGCCATCGTTGTGACGGCAGGTGCTATCATTGCACAACATAGTGACAAGTTGCGGCAGGTCGGGGATTTTTTCATATGGCTGTATCTTAAAACTGCGCCACATCAGATGTTACTCTGATGCAGCGCAGTTGGTTGTTATGTGAAACTGATCATTCCCTGTACAGGAACACTTTCCTCTTTCTGCTCGGTCGTGACAACACCCTGGGCCAGATTGCGGATATCTTCAAGCATCTGCTTAGAGCGCTTGTAGGTAGGTGTGTTCTCGATGGCGAGGATGATGTCTTCGTTGTCGAGGTCCTCGGGGCGGAACAGGTAGATGTTGGGACGACGCTTGTGATGTATGCGCTGTCCGTTGTCGCTGTAGAAACGGTCGCGGCGGGTTTGTTTCTCCACACGCTTCTCTTCTTCGCGCACATATTTCTCGATGTCCTCCTGCGTCTTTTTGCCCAGATGGACGTTCATTCCCTCCACGTTCTCAATGCCGAAGCCTGTTGCAAGGATGGTTACCTTCACCTTCTGACCGAGCTCCGGATCAACGGCGATACCCCATTTGATCTCGAAGTCGCTGCCAAAGCGGGCCATAAAGTCGTTGACATCGTTCATTTCCTCCATCATCAGACCCGAACCATCCGCATTCTCATTGCTGAAGTTGATGGAGAGCAGAATCTTCTTGGAGTTGAAGATGTCGTTGTCGTTGAGCAGCGGTGAGTTGAGCGCATCGTCAATGGCTTTCTTCACGCGGCCTTCGCCTTCTCCGTATCCTGTTGACATGATGGCCACGCCACCGTCTTTCAGTACGGTCTTTACGTCGTTGAAGTCGAGGTTGATCAGTCCGTGGGTGGTGATAATCTCGGCGATGCTCTTGGCGGCGACGCTCAGTGTGTCGTCTGCCTTCTTGAAGGCATCGAGCAATGTCAGGTCGGGATAGATGACACGCAGCCGCTCGTTGTTGATGACGAGCAGGGCATCGACATGTTTCGACATCTCCTCTACACCGTCAAGAGCCTGGTCAATCTTGTTGTTGCCCTCGAAGGCGAAAGGAATGGTGACAATGCCGACCGTGAGGATGTCGAGTTCCTTACTGACACGGGCAATGACGGGGGCTGCACCCGTTCCGGTTCCACCGCCCATTCCAGCCGTGATGAAGGCCATCTTTGTTCCGTCATCAAGCATGCGCTTGACATCTTCAATGCTCTCCTCGGCAGCAGCACGCGCCTTCTCAGGCTTGTTGCCGGCACCGAGTCCCTCTTTGCCTAACTGCAGGTGAACGGGTACGGGACTGTCGTTGAGTGCTTGCGCATCGGTATTGCACAGCACGAAGGTCACATCGTGGATGCCTTCGCGGTACATGTGGTTCACGGCATTGCCGCCACCACCGCCAACGCCAATCACTTTGATGATACTTTTCTCTTTTTCGGGATCTCCGAAATCGAGTATGCTGGTTCTGTTGTTGCTATTATAGTCTGACATAATATATATGTGTTATTGGGGGTTTGATGTATTCTGTTGTGTTATTCTTCCTCTTCTACCATTTTCTTGAAGAAGTTCTTCAGCCCACGGACAGCTTTGGTGCCAAAGCTGTTCTCTGCCTTCTCCTTTTTAACGCGTTCACGCTCTTCCTCGGCAGCCTGGCGTGCGGCAGCTTCTTCAGCTTCCTTTTTGCGCCGTATTTCTTCCTCGGCTTTCTTCTTTTCCTCTTCTGTCTGTACGATACCCGTTCCGGTAATCTCGTTCAGGGGGCGGGGCGCTTTCTGCTGTGAGTCTGTAGATGCGGATCCACCCTGTTCTCCCTGTCCGAAAAGGTCATTGCTGATTTCCTCGCCGGCGCAGTTCATTTTCCTTTTCCCAACAGTCCCAATACGGTGGTCATGGTGCCGTCGTGGGCTTTTATCTCGCTGTTGCTGGAGTTGATGACCAGGTTTACGAATTTGGCAATGCGGATTTTCTCCACATGGGTGCGGTTGCGGAATGCGCGCTCGATATTCTTCATGTTCGAGCCGCCGCCTGTAAGGATGATACCGCCCAGGAGCTTGTCGATATAGTCGTTGGGCACCTGGAACCAAACATTCTCGATGATCTCCTCAACGCGTGCTTCCACAATCTCAATGAATCGGCGACTTTCAACAGAGCGGTCCTGGTCGATGGAAAGCATGAGGGAGTTGTCAATGTCGTTGTTGTCGGTAAAGGCACTGGCATGTTTCAGCTTCATCTTCTCGGCATCGCTCTCTTCCATCTGCAGCGACGAGATGTCTTTCGTGATGTTATGGCTGCCAAGGGGAATCACGGCCAGATGGCGAAGAATATTCTTGTGATAGACAGAAACGGTAGTCGTATCGGCTCCAAGGTCAACGAGCACACAACCTGAGCGGCGCTCGCCCTCGGTGAGTACACACTCGGCAAGCATCAGGGGTGCCAGATACATTTCGGCAATGGCGATGCCTGCCTGCTCAAAGCATTTGTTGAGGTTGCGATAGAATGTCTTGCGCCAAAGGATGTTCAGGAAGTTGCCTTCAAGACGGCTGCACTGAATGCCGACAGGGTCGGACTGATACTGCTGGTCAACCTTGTACTCTTGTGTGGCGGCATCGAGAATCTCCTGGTCGGGATATGTCTGAATGCGGTTGGCATCCATGAGCTCGTTCACCATGTCTTGTGTAACAACAGTGTCGGCGGGAAGTTCTTTGAGGATGTTGTTTCTGACGCTGCGGATGCTTTGGCCTCCAACGCCTACATAGACCTTTGCGATGTTAGATTTCAGGATGTTCTCCAACTTCTTTTTGATGTTGGTCAGGCAAGTTACAGTTTTGTCAATGTTGTAAACCACTCCGTTGCGGATGCATGCGGAGGAGTCTTCCTTGACAACGGCCAGCACCGAGATACTGCCGTCCAGATTTTTCTTTCCAGCAATGCCGGTCATCTTTGATGAGCCCAGCTCAATTGCAACAATAAATTCCTTTGGCATAATTGATTTCTATATTTTATATTTTTTCTCTTTTTTTGTTCGTTATCCCTGCCGTCGGTGGATGGGATTTATTTATCTACTTTCTTCTTGCAGATAATCTGGTTGTCGAATTCCACGCTGATGTAGGCGTATTTGTTCCAGCCTGCCTTGGAGAGTCCGTATCGGTAGAATTTCTCCAGTCGGTCCAGCTTGTTGGCCATGAAGCTATTGATGAGTTTTGCCCGTTCAGCCTTGTTGGGATTCTCTGGAAGTCGCCCGATGTTGATGATGTGCTGTCCTACGCGCGGTATGAGTTCGATACTGTGGTCTGGCAACACGTTGATTTGTTCAATTTGGTTTTTCCAGAAGTCGTTGGCCATGAGCGTTTTGCTAAGCGGTGATATGTAGTTGGTCGCAAAGTGTTGGCTCACATTGCCGGTGGTGATGATGAGGTCGGAGGTGTACAGCGAGTTCGGCATCACACAGTCGTTGTCATCGAGGTAGTAATCGTCTCCGTTGGCCGCCTTGATTCTTACGATGGGGAGCCGCTGTGTCAGGCTGATATAGACATGCCCGTTCTGTGTTTTGTAGCATTCTACCGTTTTTACGAATGGACTCTGCTTCAGTGTTTCCTCAATCTTACGGGAATCAATCTTACTCATCAGTTGGTTGAGCGGATGAAGGCGTGCTTTCTTCAGTCGGGCGGAGATGTCGTTGGGCTTGATAAATCCATTGATAGCTTCGTCTTGAATGTTGATGATCACCTTGTTGCACTTGAAGTCGGCCACATCCGGTTTGTTGAATGCGGTGACAGCCATCACGAGATAGGCGGCGAGCACTAAGTCGAAGGCTATGAGTAAGGGTTTCTTCCAGTTAATGGTCATTTATTTACTGCTGATGATTTTTGTGATTTGTGGCGCGAGGTTGTCTAAGTCGCCGGCACCCAGTATGACCAGCACGTCGAAGTCGCGGCTCTTGACAAGCGGAAGGACCTCGTCGAGATGTATCATGCTTTTCTCCATGTCGGGGCGCAGGTTGTCGTAGATAAGCTGACTGGTGACACCCGGGATGGGGGCTTCGCGTGCGGGATAGATGTCGCAGAGGATGACCTCGTCGAGAATGCTCAGCGCGTCGGCAAACTCATGGTAGAAGTCGCGTGTGCGGCTATAGAGGTGCGGCTGGAATATCGCCGTTATTTTCCGGTCCTGATACAGTTGGCGCAGACTCTTGGCACTTTGCAGAATCTCGTTGGGGTGGTGAGCATAGTCGGAGAGGAATACATGTCTGTCGTCCTTAATCTTGAAATCGAACCGACGTTCTACACCTCGGTAGGTATTCATACCGTAACGCAGTTCCTTTGCCGTACAGCCGTTGAGCTGTGCCATGGCCATGGCGGCGACGCCGTTCTCGATATTGATGGGAACGGGGTTTCCCAGCTCAATGTCGTTGACCCGTTCAATGGGAGACACGAAGTCGAATTTGATCTGTCCGTTGCCAATGCGGATGTTCTCTGCGTGGAAGTCGCCTTCATCGAGCGAATAGTCGAAAATGCGAACTCCCTGCTGAACATCGGCTTTCATCTCCAGGTCGCGATGGATGATGAGTGCTCCTCCCGGTTGAATGAGCGTGGTGTAATGTCTGAAGCTTTCAAGATAGGCCTCTTTCGTTCCATAGATGTCCAAATGGTCGGGGTCTGTGGAGGTGATGACGCTCATCCAGGGGTTCAGCCAGTGGAAGGAGCGGTCAAACTCGTCGGCCTCGATAACAACATAGTCGCTCATGTTTGAGAGGATGTAGTTGGTGCCGTAGTTCTTGGAGATTCCTCCGAGGAAAGCGTTGCAGCCCAGTGAACTTTGGTTCATGATGTGGGCACACATGGTGGAGGTGCTGGTCTTGCCGTGTGTACCGGCAACGCAGAGACCTTTGTGCATGCGTGTCAGCTCTCCGAGCACTTGTGCGCGTTTCTGTATCTCGAAACCATTATCACGGAAGTAGGCAAGTTCTTGGTGGTCGGCAGGGATGGCCGGTGTGTATATGACCAGGCATGAGTCTGCTTTTCTGCAGGCATGTGGAATTTCGTTCACGTCCTCCTCGTAGTGTATGAGCATGCCTTCTTTCTCTAATTGCTTGGTGAGTGTGGAAGGTGTGCGGTCATATCCTGCCACAACGATTCCGCGCTTGATGAAGTAGCGGGCGATGGCACTCATGCCAATACCTCCGGCTCCAACAAAATAGACTGCTTTGATATACTTGATGTTCATTTCTGTATTATTTTCTTTGTTTGTCTGTTCTGTACGGACAGAACTCTCGGTCGGTGTTTATGCTTTTCCCTTGAGTGCCATGCGGATCACTTCGTCGGCAATGATGTCGGCAGAGTTGGGCAATGCCAGCTTCAGGATGTTCTGGCTGAGCGTTTTCAGCCTTGCTTCGTCGTTGACGGTCTTCAGTGCCAATGGCAACAGCTGTTGCGGTGCATCGGCATCCTTCACGTAGAGTGCGGCATCGCGGTTGACCAATGCCAGGGCATTCTTTGTCTGGTGGTCTTCTGCTACATTGGGCGACGGAACCAGTATGACGGGTTTCCCGATGAGGCAGAACTCGCTGATGGAACTGGCTCCTGCACGGCTGATGACAAGGTCGGCAGCACGGTAGGCTGCACATGTCGCTGATGAAGTCCGTCACCACAAGGTTTGACAATGGCTTGTGTGCCTTCAGTTGCTCGTTGATGGAAGCATTGTAGTATTTTCCTGTCTGCCAGATAAACTGCACATCGGTGGCCTCTACAAGGTCCAAATGTTGCAGAATGCTCTCATTGACGGTGCGTGCGCCCAGGCTTCCACCCACCAATAAGATGGTTTTCTTTTTCGGGTCAAGCCCAAAGCTTGCCAGTGCATCTTCGCGACTGATGGTTGTCTCGAGCAGCGACTGGCGCACGGGGTTGCCTGTCATCACGATTTTGTCTGCGGGGAAGAACCGTTCCATGCCTTCATAGGCTACGCATATCTTCTGTGCTTTCTTGGCCAACAGTTTGTTGGTGACACCGGCATAGCTGTTCTGCTCTTGAATCAGACAGGGAACACCGGCATCGGCACACTTGTTCAGCGTTGGTCCGCTGGCGTATCCGCCAACGCCTACGGCAGCCATCGGGCGGAAATCGCGGATGATTTGCTTCGCCATGCGTTGGCTCTTCCATATTTTGTAGAGGACTTTGAAGTTCTTCAGCAGGTTCTGACGGTCGAATCCGCAGATGGGAAGTCCTTTTATTTCGTAGCCAGCTGCAGGAACGCGTTGCATCTCCATGCGGCCCAGCGCACCCACGAACAGTATCTTGGCATCGGGGCACTTGGCGCAAATGGCATTGGCTATCGATATGGCTGGAAAGATATGTCCGCCAGTTCCGCCTCCACTGATGATAATTCTTAATTCTTGCTCCATAGTTGGAATCTTCTTATTTCGGTACAAAGTTACTCAATTCCCGTCAAATACACATCTTTTTATATTGTTATTTGTTCTTGCTCACGGATTGCTTCCTCAGGCAAGCACCGTGTCTCGCACCGTGAAGTCGTCGGTGACAACCTCTTTCTTTTTCGCAGAACGGCTCACACTGAGGATCACACCTACGTAGATGCAGTTGATCATGGTGGATGTTCCGCCTTTGGATATCAGCGGCAACGGCTGTCCTGTGACAGGTGCCAATCCCACGGCAACGCACATATTGAACAGTGCCTGTGTGACCAGCAAGAGTGCCAGCCCCAATGCCAGGAATGCAGGGAAGGCGTTTTCGCAGTGGTTGGCAATGCGCCCAGTCCTGAAGAGTAGTATGATGTAGAGCATCGCCACGAAGAAAGCTCCAAAGAAGCCCATCTCTTCAATGATGATGGCATAGATGAAGTCGGAGAAGGCCTGGGACAGGAAGTCGCGCTCAACAGAATTGCCTGGACCGCGCCCTACGATGTTCGACGAGGCTATGGCGATGTTGGCGTGAGCCACCTGGCCGTCTTTGTCCAAATCCACCATCTCTGGTGGTATATACTCCTTTTTCGAGAATTTCTCTATACGCGCTTTCCACGTGTCGAAGCGGTGGAATACCTTGCTCACAGCTCCTTTGTTTTCCGGCTTTGCCCCGTCAACGGTCTCCGTTATTGTAGCCTGTTGCTTCTCTTCAGCTTTTGCGTCGCCTACCAGCATGATCATCGACAGCATGAAGACAACCAATATCACGCCCACGCCCACCAGTCGTCCCAGCTGATACATCGGCACCCGTCCGATGACCATCATCATGAAGATGACCGCACAGATGAGGGCTGCCGTGGAGAAGTTCTCGACAAGAATGGGCGGCACAATGAATGCACAGACGATCAGGATATATTTGAAAGCGTTCTTCTCTGCCCCCTGTTCGGTCTGCATGGCACTCAGTATCTGCGCCGTAGCGAGAACCAGTGCGCCTTTGGCAATCTCAGACGGCTGGAACTGCATGCCCATGATGCCCACCCAGCGCGAGGCACCATTGGTGGAGTGACCTGCCACGAACACCCAGATGAGCATGAGGAACGAGACAATCAGCAGGAATGGCGTTACGATCTTGAAGTATTTGCACTTGATGTTCATCGTTACCAACATGCAGAAGATACCGATGAACAGGATGCCGACATGCTTGACAACCGGTGCCAGATAGCTTCCGCCCTTGTATGTCAGCTGTGACGAAGCCGAATAGACCTCGATGACGCTGATGATACAAAGGAAGAAGAACACCATCCAGATGACTTTGTCTCCCTTGAAGAGGTTGCTTAGTGTCTTATTGATCATTTCCTACAGGTTTCTTACAAGTGTCTTAAATTGTTCGCCGCGGTCTTCCATGTTCTTGAACAGGTCGAAAGAGGCGCAGCATGGTGAGAGCAGTACGGTATCACCGGGGCGTGCCATCTCGTAGCATGCCTCCACACATTCTTTCATGGAGTGGGTGTCGCGTACGGGAATGCCTAACGGGTCGAAGAAGTTGTGCAGCTTCGTATTGTCGGCACCCAGATATACCAGTCCTACACACTTACGCTGTACCAGCTCTTTGATTTCGTTATAGTCGTTACCTTTATCTTTTCCGCCAATGATGAGAATGGTGGGTGTCTTCATACTCTCGAGTGCATACCAGCAAGCATCGACATTGGTGGCCTTAGAGTCGTTGATGTATTCCACACCACCCACTTTGCACACCTTCTCCAAGCGGTGCTCTACGCCCGGGAAGTCGCTGAGGCTCTTGCGGATCACCTCTTTCTTGATGCCGGCGATGTTGGTGGCGATACTAGCGGCGAGTGAGTTGTAAATGTTATGCTTGCCGGTCAGCGAGAGTGATTCCTGCTCCATATTGAATGGCGTGGGCTTCTCAATGGTATATTGTCCTTCCTCGATGTAGCCGATGGAACCTTTCTCTTTCAGCTCGGAAAAGGGGTATTGCATGGCTTTGATGTCATACTTCTCCAGCTCGTGTTTGATGATGGGGTCGTCGTTCCAATAGATGAACGAGTCCTCGTTGGTCTGGTTCTGGATGATGCGCATCTTCGAGTCCACGTAGTTCTGCATGCAGTTGTCGTAGCGGTCGAGATGGTCGGGCGTGATGTTCAGCAGAACGGCAATGTTGGCACGGAAGTCGTACATGTTGTCCAACTGGAAGGAGCTGAGCTCTATGATATAGTATTCGTGCGGATCCTCGGCAACCTGTAAGGCTAAGGAGTTTCCGATGTTTCCTGCAAGTCCGGCATCATAGCCAGCCTCGCGGAAGATGTGATAGATGAGCGAGGTCGTGGTGGTTTTCCCGTTGGAGCCGGTGATGCAGATCATCTTCGAGTTGGTATATCGTCCTGCGAACTCTATCTCGCTGATGATGGGGATGTGACGCTCGATAGCCTTGCGAACCATTGGGGCCTCATTGGGGATGCCCGGACTTTTAATGATTTCGTTGGCGGAAAGAATCTTTTCTTCCGTGTGCTGTTTCTCTTCCCACTCGATGCCGTGGTCATCGAGCATCTTCTTGTATTTATCCTTGATGGCTCCCATGTCCGAGACAAACACCTCGAATCCTTGCTTCTTGGCCAGTACTGCTGCACCGGCACCGCTTTCTGCTGCTCCTAATACTACTATTCTGCTCATATCTTTAATAATTCATAATGCTTAATGCATAATGCATAATGCTTAATGCATAATTCATAGGGTAATCAAAACTATTCACTCTTCACTTTTCACTCAGAAATTATCCTTCATCTTTCATCCTTCATCTTTCATCCCTCATCCTTCATCTAATCTTCAGCGTGATGATGGTCAATGCTGCCAGGATGATAGTCGTAATCCAGAAACGTACTGTGATCTTTGACTCATGGAACTGGCGTTCCGGCCATCCCTTGAAGATGTATCGGCTCGTCTCGTCGAGTTGGCTGTCGAGCTTGCGGAAGTTGTCGTGTATGGGCGTTGCCCTGAACACGCGCACCCGCTGCCCTTTGCGTTTGTATATCTTGAAGACCTGTGTCTGTATGATGACGCTGAGGCTTTCTACGAAGAAGATACCGCACAAGATAGGCAACATCAGCTCCTTGTGGATGATGATGGCACACACACCGATGATGCCGCCAATCATGAGCGAACCAGTGTCTCCCATGAACACCTGTGCCGGGTAGGCGTTGTACCAGAGGAAACCAATCATGGCACCGATGAATGCACAAAGGAAGACCACCAGCTCTTGCGAGCCAGGTATGTACATGATGTTCAGGTAGGCGGCAAACTCTACATGGCTCGACACGTAGGCCAGAATTCCTAATGCCACACCGATGATGGCCGAGTTTCCTGCGCACATCCCGTCCATGCCGTCATTGAGGTTGGCACCGTTTGAAACGGCTGTCACCACAAGTATGGTCATGATCACAAACAGCACCCATCCAGCAGCCACCTTATACTTGCCGCAGAAAGCCATCACGTCGGAGTAGTTCAGGTCGTGTGTCTTCACGAAGGGAATGGTCGTCTTGAGCGATTTCACCGGTTCCGTCTTGTGGATGACGGTGACTTGGTTATCACGTGTGGTGGTCAGATTCTCGTGAATCTTTGCGTCGGGACTTGCCCACAGCACCAGTCCCACAATCAGTCCGATACTCACCTGACCGATAATCTTGTATATGCCTTTCAGTCCTTCCTTGTCTTTTCTGAAGATCTTGATGTAATCGTCGAGGAAGCCCAGGAAGCCGAGCCATACGGTGGTGCCAATCATCAGCAGTAGGTAGATGTTGCGCATGCGTCCGAACAACAGAACGGGCACCAGGATGGAAACCATGATGATGATTCCACCCATGGTAGCAACGCCCTTCTTCTTCTCGCCGAAGGGGTCGATGCTTGCATCGCGGGCAGTTTCGGAAATGTTACGTCGCCTCATGAACTTGATGAACTTCTCGCCAAACCATGCTGAGATGATGAGCGAGAGAATCAGCGTGAGCAGGGCGCGGAAGGAAATGTATTGCCATACATGAGCCCCCGGAATGCTGAACTGTTCTAAGAATCTGAAAATGTAGTACAACATTTTATTAATTCTTAATGCATAATTCTTAATGCTTCATGTTTAATTCTGGAATATTTCTCGCAAAACCTCCTTGTCGTCGAAGTGGTGCTTCACTCCCTCTATCTCCTGGTAGTCCTCGTGTCCCTTTCCGGCCACCAGGATCACGTCGCCCTTTTGCGCCAGCATGCAAGCGGTGCGGATGGCTTCACGTCGGTCCACGATGCTGACCACCTTCTTCATCTGCTTCTGGTCGAGACCGGCCAACATGTCGTTGATGATGTCCTGCGGATTCTCGAAGCGCGGATTGTCGGAAGTGATGATGACACGGTCGCTCTGCTTCACGGCCTCCTGTGCCATGAGGGGACGCTTGCCCTTGTCGCGGTTGCCACCGGCACCGCAAACCGTGATGACCTGTCCTTTCCCGCCGAGCACCTCGTGGATGGCATTGAGCACGTTCTCCAGAGCATCGGGTGTGTGGGCATAGTCAACGATGGCCGTGAACCCTTCGGGCGAGTGGATGGGATCCAGTCGGCCG
>JAFSWU010000147.1 GCA_017444365.1 Prevotella sp. | reverse complement strand
CCCACAATCAGCGGGTCGAGAATACGAGAGGTTGAACCCAGCGGGTCAACGGCGGGATAGATTCCCAGCTCGGCAATCTTACGCGAGAGCACCGTTGTGGCATCCAGGTGAGTGAAGGTGGTGGCTGGTGCAGGGTCGGTCAAGTCGTCGGCAGGCACGTAAACGGCCTGAACGGAAGTAATAGACCCCTTCTTCGTAGAAGTGATACGTTCCTGCATGGCACCCATCTCGGAAGCCAGCGTAGGCTGATAACCCACGGCTGACGGCATACGACCCAGCAGGGCTGACACCTCAGAACCGGCCTGGGTGAAACGGAAGATGTTGTCGATGAAGAACAGGATGTCAGCTGCGGCACCGTCCTTACCGCCATTGTCGCGGAAAGTCTCGGCAACGGTCAGACCTGACAAGGCTACGGAAGCACGGGCTCCTGGGGGCTCGTTCATCTGGCCATAAACCAGTGTTGCCTGGCTCTTCTTCAGTTCCTCAGGATCGACAAGCGAGAGATCCCACTTACCTTCCTCCATAGCTTTCTGGAACTTCTCGCCATAGCGCACGACACCACTCTCAATCATCTCGCGGATGAGGTCGTTACCCTCACGGGTACGCTCTCCCACTCCTGCGAAGACCGAGAAGCCGTTGTGCCCCTTGGCAATGTTGTTGATAAGCTCCATGATCAGCACCGTCTTTCCTACGCCGGCACCGCCAAAGAGTCCGATCTTACCACCCTTCATGTAAGGCTCAAGAAGGTCAATCACCTTGATGCCCGTAGAGAGCACTTCCTTACGTGTGGAGAGTTCCTCGAATGTCGGAGCCTCACGGTGAATAGGATAGGCACCCGCCATGTCGAGCTGTTTCATACCATCGATAGGCTGACCGATAACGTTCAGCATTCGACCTTTAATCTGGTCACCCGCAGGCATCGTGATCGGCTGCCCCATCGGTATCAACTCCAACCCACGCTGCAATCCGTCGGTATTGTCCATAGAAACACAGCGCACGGTGTCATCACCGATATGCTGCTGCACTTCAATGACCAAGTCCTGGCCATTGGGACGTTTTACCTTCAGTGCATCATAAATTCTTGGCAACACTTTCTCGGCATCCTGTCCTTTCGTATCGAAATAAACGTCGATAACTGGACCGATGATCTGCGAGATGCGTCCATTGATTTGTGACATAAAGTTATAAAAGTTTAAAGTTAATCGATTAAAACTGTTTATTTTCGTGCAAAGATAACTAAAAATATTGAATAAAAAAACGAGACACGAAAAAAACTGATTAAAAGCTTCAAAAAAAACTACAGATTATCGCCTGATTACTTTGCGAAGGAGGAAATACACCTCTTCCTGCAGACGGAAGAAGAACCACCCCACCCCATGAAGCACTCGGCCACGACTGCCTGCAAGAAGGGGAATATAGCCGAATTTCATCTTGTTTGGCAAGCGAAGCCTTGAGGTATCGATGCCGCCATACACGCGCTCCATCGACTGCAAGCCATAGGCTCTGTCGGCTGGAGACAACGAGCGTCGGTTCTTGAAATAGAACATGTAGGCATCAACAAGGTTCAGCCAGCGCACATTCTCGTAGATGTCCAGCACCTCGTCCGTGCATCCCTGCTGTAACAGCTGCTGCCGCATACCCTCGTTGGCCAGGATATGGTCGAAGAACCGCGCATTCACCTGATGGCTCGTACTGGCAGGATGTTGTCGGTAATAATATGTCCCCTCGGAAAAAAGCACCTCGCGCGACTTCAGGTAATGGATTCGGGTGGTGTTGTCATCGCTGAAGGCACGCAGGCTCTCGTCATAGGGATAGACCTGATGCAATGCCCTCCGTATCATATAGACACCATGAATCGTCCAGTCAAGGGAGAGCTTGAAAGCTTCAAAACCGGAGAGACGCTCAACCTGGGGAAGAGGATACTGACGTAATTCCCTTGCTCCGCTCTCATCAGTTTCTACCACTCGAAAAAGAACACAATCGGCCAACGGCTGGCAATCGAACAAATCCGTACAACGTTCCAATGCATCAGGAGCAAGCCAGTCATCGCTATCGACAAAACAAACATACGCGCCGCGCGCCACTTTCAGACCCTCATTCCGCGCATGTGCCTGACCTCTGTTCTCTGAAAGGGCAATCACCTCGACACGGGGGTCACGGGCTGCAAAATCCTTGAGCTGTTTCAGGGAGTCATCGGTTGAGCAGTCATCAATGCAGACAATCTGAATGTCCTTCAAGGTCTGGCCGATTAACGATTCCAGACACCGATGCAGAAACCGGCTGGCATTGAATACTGCCACAAGTATCGTCACCTTCGTCATTTGCGTAGGAATTTCTGTTTCAGGGAATCCATCAAGTGAACCTTGGAGTGAAGGATCTCTATCGAGACAACGGTGCTGATGACAACCAGCAGGAGGCCCGTCACCCAGTACATCACGCCATTGGTAAGATGAGTCATGATGTATGACAGCACACCTATCGGAATCTGTATCATGCCATACTTCACAATCTCTGAAGACACCCGATAGCCATACTTCAGATACATGCACAGCAACACAATGCAAACATTCAGCACGCTTGCGGCAAAAATGGCAACACCCGTGCCGAGAAGTCCCCAATGGTGATAGCCAAGCACGACAAATGCTACAATCAGCACATCGTAAACCCCCTCTAACATCATGTATGTAACAGAGTCACCTCGCGACAACGGTATATATTCAGCTGGCAGGGCTATGGCTCGCATATACATGGCCAAAACCGCTAACTGAGCCATACCCAGCACGGGCATGAAGCGCGAACTGTACAGCAAAGGCAACCATAAGGGCATACCTACAATAAAGATAACCAGCATGGGAGAAATCAGCAATAGTGCAACCTCTATTTGCTGATTCACCATAGCGTTGAGTTCGCGCCCAACGCCTCCAACTGCCGACAGGCGGGGAAAATAGTCGGTCTCCATAGCTGAGAAAACAAGACCGCCATAGACTACCGTCAGCATATAACCGGCGTTGAACATTCCTACTATGTTCAACGAACCGGCATTGTTCAGATAAGAACGAATCAGCAGGTCGGCACCACTACCCAATAGGCCGGCCAGCACAAAGGCGATGCCAAGCCTGACCATATCCACGCCCTGTCGGAGGACTCTGCCTGTGAACGACAGGCGAAGCGGATAGAGACGGAACGAATAGACAACGACAAGTATCAACTGGGCCAACCCCACCAGCACAAGCGATGGCACGATGGCAGCCTCGCCCCATATATAAAATAAGGGTATGGAAATCAGCAATGACGCGATGACGTTGTATAACGACAGCACGGCCAAACGGCGCAGGGCTCGCGTTCCTTTCAACACTGCCATTTCGCCACCGGTGATAGCCAGCATCGCTACCACAGGCGACAGGAGCAGGAAGTGCAACGTGTGGTCTCCCCAGGAGAAAGTCCAGGCATCGAGCAAAGGACTGAGAAGCATACAAATCAGCATTCCAATCAATGCCGTCAGGAAGGCCCAGGTCCGAATCAGGAGGATGGCATCGTTGAGCTGTTCCTGGTCGTTATTCTCGTAGGCATCGGAAATGTTTCTCACCCCGCTCATGGAGATGCCGAAGCTTGTAGAGTCGCTGACAAACTTGATGGTGGAATTGAAAAGCGCAACCAAGCCCATTCCCCCAGGGCCGAGCAACAAGGCTACCATCTTGGTACGCACCACGCCTACCAAAATGCTCAGCACCTGCACGCTACCAAAGAGGCTCGTGTATTTCAGGATATGTGAATAGCGTTCTCGCTTTTCCTGCTCGCTCATATATATATATAACGGAATACGCTGCTTAATATTATATGAAACTGTTACAAGCTTCTCATCTCACCGTGATGTGGAAACAGCTCTGCTTGTATTCGTATTTCACGTAGCAACGGTTGTCGCGCCGCAGGTCGTTGAGAACCTCTGACAGCACCTGCAGCAGCCGCACATCGGCTATCGTGCGATTTTTCGAATAAGCACTGTCAACCTCTTCAACTCTCAAATAACGGTTATATGTAATATCGAATGTAGTTCCGAACATGTGGCAGCTGTTCTCAACGGCATTTCCATTATGCCTGCGCAATCTGCTAATATCTTCTTTGGTACGCAGAACGCTTGTCACAATGATTTTATGGAGCGGAAGGCCCTTGATCTGTAAGCTATCGAAATAGTTGCGACCAATGTCCTGCAACAAAAGTGAGGCTCGCGGCACCAGATAAGGGATGCTTTGGCTCAATGGTTCTACAAAGAAGTAGGGATTGCTCCCCACATAAACCAGCTCGGCCTTCCTGCGTTCTGCTTCCTCGCGATTCTGAACGGGAGAAACGCCCCATTTGTTGGCTGCGACAATCTGCACATCCTGCTGATCGGGAAAGGCTTCCGAGAAACTTCTCACCCCCCTCACACGATGCTTCGACTGCTTCACAACAATTGAGGGCTCTTGTTTGACAACCGGCTCGACAGCCTCCTCAACGGAATCCTCGTCCTCTTCTTCTAAAGAATCCTTCAATACCTCGCCACTAACATCCTTCTGGGCAAGCTGGCCCTCACGGGGTTTATCAATGAATGCAATGCGGACAATTGCCAGAAGAATGACTACCAAAGAAAAACCTTGTAAATATCTGTTTTGACTAATCTTCATACGGGTATGCTCAAAATGTTCGGCAAAGGTAATAAAAAAACAGCATACCAACAAACATTACACACAATTTAAAAGTGTCGGCCGACACGTCTCACATGCTTGTCTCCTGAAATGTATAGGTGAGAACAAAGTCCGGATGGCATCTCACATGCACCTTCACAGAGCAATTGCCTGGAATATTGTCAACTTCTACCTCCCCACCCTCGCTTACGGACGAGATGTTACAGGGGTGAAGACGCATGTCGAAATAGTCGAGTCGCCGCACATCTGAAAAAAATTTGAAAACCGTCTCCTTCGCACTCCAATTGACGAGCATCGTCAGAATATCCGAGGCATCCTCGTCAGGACGGATGAAGCGACGGGCAATACGGCCCACACGGTCAGAAACCGTTTCTACGTCAACGGCCACACGCGACTGTTTAGAAAGAATGAGAGCTGCGTAGCCTTTTGTATGACTAATGCTCATCTGATAGCCCTCCACATAGGGACGGCCAGAAGGCTCATGACCGATACGGAGGCTTTCGTCTCCCGTCATCTCAAAAAGCAAGGCATAGACAGAGAGCCGCTCAAGCTTACGCCCGTCGTTGCGGAACGACTCTACCTCCGGCTGCAGAAACGGATACTTACCAAGCAACTGCTCTGGCGTCTCGTCCATGCGCCAAAGCCCAAGCCGCACATCTGGGGAGACCTGATAAATGGAGAGCAAAGCCATCTGCTACAGGGAGTTATGCGTTTGACCGCTGTTCGTGAACCGTTATCTTGATGCGACTGATGCGACGACCTTCCATCGCCATAATCTCAAACGTATAGTTCTTGTAGTCAAACTTCTCGTGAATACTGGGGAAGTCGCCTTT
>JAFSWU010000146.1 GCA_017444365.1 Prevotella sp. | reverse complement strand
CATGCTGCGGATATTTCTTACCCAGTTTGCGAACAACGTTCTCTTCGCCACCAACACCCTGGAAGTTGCCGCTATATACCTGCACACCAGGCTCGTTGGTGAACATCTCCATGAAGATGCCTGTCTTGGGGCTGTAGAGGGAAGCGCAAACCTGTGTGTCGTCGCCCTTGCCGTCCTTATAGGTGTTCAGACACCAGTTGTGGTCGTAGCCATGAGCGTTCTTGGTCTGATAGTACTCCGACTTGATGCTGTCGCCTACGGCATGTGGTGTGCGGAAGTCCATCGGTGTGCCTTCTACGGGCAGGATCTTGCCTGTGGGCATGTAGCTGAAGTCGGCCTCGGTGAAGTTGTCGGCGTTGACATAGAGCACCTGATCGTAAGCGGCATTCTCCAAATCGCCACTCAGGTTATAGTAGTTGTGGTTGGTCTGGTTGATGATGGTCGGTTTGTCTGTCGTAGCTTCCCATGTGATGTCGAGTGTGTTGTCGGCAGTAACCTTATAGGTGGTGATAGCTTTCACGTTGCCGGGGAATCCGTTTTCGCCGTCGGCAGCCTCAATCTGCAGCTTCAGCACGGAGTCGTTAGCCTCCAGAACGTCATATACCTGGTTCATCCAACCGGTCTTGCCTCCACCATGCAGGCAATGGATGCGTGTGTCGCCGTCGTGGGGATCGTTTTGGCGGAGCTGATACTCAACGCCGTCGAGCTTGAACTTGCCGTCGCAGATGCGGTTGGCATAGCGGCCAACGCTGGAACCGTAGTCGGTAGGTGTGTTCAGCGTGTCGGCATACTGGGCGATGTTGTCAAAGCCCAATACAACGTCAGTCGGTTTGCCGTCTTTGTCGGGTACGACGAGTGAAACAACGCGTCCTCCGTAGTTGGTAATGCAAACCTCCATGCCGTTGGCATTCTTCAAGGTGTAGAGTTTTACGGGCTTTTCGTTGATTGTTGTGTCGAAAGCCGCAGGGTTCAAACCGGAAACGGTTAGCTGTGCCTCATTGCTGTTGGCACATGATGATAGCAGGAATGCAGCCATTCCTGTACCAAGAATGATGTTCTTAAAATTTCTCATAATGAGCTCTCATTAAATTAGTACTTAAATTTTGGTGTAAAATTACTCTTTTTTCTTAAAAGAACATCATCTTTATGCATGTTTTTTCTTCTGAACTGTTAATATATATGAATGGACGAAAAAAAACACGTAAAAGGGTGGGATTTGAACGTCATATCATACCAAAAAAGAATGCACCCGAGAAGTCGGATGCATTCTTGTGCTGTCATCTTATGATGCTGTCATCAATCGACGGGAATATCGGTGTTTACATTCTTCGAGCCGATGAGGGCATAATACAGGATGTATGCGGCGCAAAGCAGCGGTACCCAGTAAGAGATGAGGTAGCTGCCTGTGATGTCGGCAACAAGACCCTGTACGGCAACCATGATGGCGAAGCCAACTACCATTGTCATGAATGCACCGGAAGCAATGGCGGTGTACTTGCCGAGGCCTTCTGTAGCGAGGTTGAAGATGCCACCCCACATCACGCTGGCGCAGAGGCCCACGAGCAGGAAGCAGAAGATGCCTACGGGTACGTTACCCCAAAGGACAGCCATGTTGGTGTAGTCGATGCCTGGTACGCTGACTGTTGTCGATGTGGGCAGATAGATACCCAGGAGAAGCAGGATAATGGCGAGACCAGCCACAAAGGTCATCATGGCTTTTGTGCTCACCTTGCCACCTACGCTGGCGCCGACGAAACGGCCAACGAGCATCAGCAGGAAGTAGATGGAGCCTAATGTGCCTGCATAGCCGGCATCCATAGCGAGGCCAGGAGTTGCTGCATCGGGTGCTGCTGTGAGGTACTGCAGGATGAAGCCGGGGATACCCATCTCAACGCCTCCGTAGAGACCGATGGCCAGGATACCGAGGTTGAAGTGGCGGAACGAGAATGCGCTGTGCGGGTCTTTCTCACCGCTCTTCTCTTTCTTGGCCTGATAGGGCTCCTCAATCTTGGTGAAGAGGATCACGACGAAGGCGATGACGAAGATAGCCAGGGCAATCATCAAGGCTGGTGTGGCATCGGAGATTTTTGCTTTGGCAGCATCGCCGATGAGGGCACCCATGATGATGTACACGGCAACAGCCGCTGTCGAGTTGAACACACCACCTGTCTGGATGAGCTGGTTACCCTTGTTTCCGCCGCCGCCAAGAATGTTCAGCATTGGGTTTACAACGGTGTTCAGAATGCACATGCAAGCACCTGAGATGAGGGCTCCGATGAGATAGACAGCCATGCCGCCCCATCCAGAGAGCCATTGAATGAGAATGCCTGTGATTCCCACCAAGAGACCAATCAGAGCTGTACGCTTATAGCCCCACTTCTGAATCATCAATCCTGAGGGGAATCCCATCAGCAGGTAGGCACCGAAGTTACCGTAGTTACCAATCATAGCCATGAAGTTGGTCGTTCCGAACTGGTTCTTAACGATGACACCCATTGGTGAGCAAAGGTTGGTCACGAAGGCAATCATGGCAAACAGGGCTATCATGACGATGATGGCACCCCATTGTTTCTTTTCTTGACTCATTTGTCTATTTTTCTTTTGGATTGTTAATGTGAATAAAGGTCTGCAATATTCTGAACCTCAGTTTATTGCAGACCTATTATTGAACTAAAACTTAACAGATTTTGCGTGAACCGTCGCTGATGATTACATCATAAACTTTCGGCTCCTTGCCGTACTTGGCAGCATATTTCTCCTTAGCAGTAGCGATGAAGCTGTCGTAGAGTTCATCCTTGACGAGGTTGATGGTGCAGCCGCCGAAGCCACCGCCCATGATACGGCTACCTGTTACGCCGCACTCCTTGGCGATGTCGTTCAGGTAATCGAGCTCTTCGCAGGAAACTTCATATTCCTTGCTCAGGCCGTGGTGGGTCTCGTACATCTTCTTTCCAACCGTCTCGTAGTCGCCTGCAACGAGTGCGTCGCAAACTGCCAATACGCGATCTTTCTCGCCGAGTACGAAATGGGCACGCATGTAGTCCTCTTCGCCAACTTCGGCGCGAACCTCTTCAAGCTGCTCCCATGTGCAGTCGCGCAGCGTCTCGAATGTTCCCTCGGGATGCTTGGCGGCGATGTGCTTCACAACGTTCTCGCAGGAGTTGCGGCGGTCGTTGTAGGGAGAACCTGCGAGTTCGTGCTTCACGCAAGAGTTCAGTAGGACAAGCTTGTAGCCCTTCGGCTCAAAGGGGAAGTACTCGAATTCACGGCTGCGGCAGTCGAGGCGCATGAGTTTGCCTTCCTGTCCGAATACGCTTGCGAACTGGTCCATGATACCGCAGTTCACGCCGCAGTAGTTGTGCTCGGTAGCCTGTCCGGCCAGCACCATGTCCCACTGTGAAACCTTGTTCTCACCGAAGATGTCGTTCAAGCCACAAGCAAAGCAGCTTTCCATAGCTGCAGAAGACGACATACCTGCACCGAGGGGTACATCACCTGCGAAGGCAATGTTGAAGCCCTTTACAGGTACGCCCAGCTTCTCCATTTCCAATGCGATACCGT
>JAFSWU010000145.1 GCA_017444365.1 Prevotella sp. | reverse complement strand
GCTTGTGTTAATGTTCCGTTGTTGATATTTGCGGAGAAACCACTTGCACTATTGACATTAACCTCTATCGTGGTGTTTTCGTAAGTCCAATATTTAAGTGGGTCTGAATACACCTGTGTGTCATCCCTTACACCAACATCTTCCGCCATGCTTGCGGTTTCGTAGTCACCAGTGAAACCAGTGTTACGCAAAAGATTCTCATTGCCAGTGGTCGGATTTTCCAAACCCTCTATACTTTCCTCGATATTCCCCAAATCATCCTCGACATCACTTAATCCATTGGAAATATCATCAATTTGGTTGCCGTAGGCTTGGAGTTGCGACATAATTTCAACAAGGTTGGTGTTGTAACCTCCAAAGATTGCAGACAAAGATTCCCCATTATACGTCGAATCTGGGTTTATTTGCATCTTGCCAGTGAAAAGGTTTTCATTGGGTTTGATGCGTGTTTGCACCTTTCCTTCAAGGGAATAACTATTTATGCCTACATATTCATCAATGTAAGGTGATGCAGTACCAGCACCAGCAAGCATTATGGCATTCTGCCTTGTCGCATCCGTCCTATGGCCGAGTTGAATAATCTTGTCACCCTCCATAGGTATGTCAGAACCCGTGTCGCAGTCACTCTTCGATAGGTCTATGAAATGGTAATTGGCCACCTCAACATTGTCGGGCAAATACAAGCCACGGTTGAAGTCTATGCTGAAATCTTGATTGTAGTCGGCAATGTCCTCCGCTGTGTCATTGCTCGTCCCAACCACCAACCGCCAATAGTAGCGATTGTTCATCTTTCCAGTTTCCCATTCCTCAACATTGAAAGACTGCATCCGTGCTTGGTCACCAGATGCCCAGTTGTTGTATATCTTGCGGCCATTCTCTCCTTCTTTTAAGAAGTAACAACGGTAGAATGTGTCATGCTCCACAACATAATCACACACCATTTCGGCTGCGGAAAGAAGTTGCTGGCCACCAACATGCGTGACTTCCTCTATCTGTAGTTCCTTGGCCACAAGTTTCTTTCGGGCATGGAGATAATCGCTTTCAATGTGCCAGTTCCCTTGGTCATCTTGGTAGATACCAGCACCTGCCACATCTTTAAGCCATTCGCCAAAAGTAGCCGCTGCTTCAGAATGCAAGCCTGCAATAAACGTGATGAGACCTTGCGCGGTGTCAGAGGCCTTCTTGGAGAGAAACTCCATGTGCGACCTCCGAGCACTGTACAGGTTGGTGTCCGTCGGCTTCGTCTTCTCCCAGCTCTTGATCACGTCGGGCACATTCACCGCACCAAGGATGCTGCCGGCATAACTCTTCGCGTCGCTGATGGCATCGTCTATCTTTTCCAGCGTACCGCTGCTCAGCACGTCGCTGATCTCCAAGTCCATCTGGCTCGGAAGGTTCACGCTACGGCTGATGCGTGTGATACGGCTCTCCCTGTAACCCTCCCCTGGAAAATACTCCGTGCTCTTCAGGCGCACACGTCGACCCACCTCCAGTTCCGTGCCGCTCTCCTCTATCCACACATGGTCGGTAGGAGCCTTGTAGAGGCTCACGTCTTGCGTGTGCCTCCGGTTGTACGCCTCCACCGCAGCCAGGTACTCAGTCTCGGCCCGCGTGTAATACTCGTCTGGCATCCTGATGTTCCACAGGATGTATTTGTCACCGGGCTTCGGTACCAACGTGTCGCCAGGCAACTGCCGGCCGTCATCGTATGGCCATATCGTGATAATCTCAAACTCCCGCGTCTCGCTGTCGAAGTTCACCTCAAAGTAGTGATCTTTGTCCGTCCCCAGTCCTGCAAGCTCTGAGCCCTCCTGGAAACTCACGTGCTTCACCAGACCGCCTATCTCGTAATCGTTCGGGTCAAACGGCAGGTCCTCGTC
>JAFSWU010000144.1 GCA_017444365.1 Prevotella sp. | reverse complement strand
ACTCCTTACGATTGAGACCGATTGCCTTAGTCTTCGTTCTCAATAGGGTAAAAACCCTTCTCTGTCTCTTGTTCATGTGAACTTAAAAATTTGATGGTTACTACTTCTGCGCAGTCAATACGCATTGCAGATTACCAACATAGAGAAGGTTCTCCAGCGCATCTACATACGCTTTCTTGGTACAAAAGTACAAATTCTCTTCGAGAAAGTGCTTGAAATAGACGCATATTTTCAACCAACTTTTCTGTTTTTATATCTACCTTTCGCGCTTTCGGGAACTTTTGCGTAACTTTGCACCATGAAAGCAATGAAACTCATATCAATTCTCATCCTGTCTGTCTTGATGGTGGGGTGTGGAAAGAAAGACGATGCAAAACAGATACTCGATTTCAAGGAGGCTGTCTATGGCTATATGTATTCCGCACAGTCTATGGCATCCTTCATAGCAGACAACATCGAGCAGTATGAGAAAGGTCTTCACTATTTCGATACGGACAACGGCTACCTGACGTACTCACATGGCGAATACTGCGAGAGCGTAGAAGATGTGGTGACTATCATCCGCAACCAGTACAAGCAGATGAAGTCTATCGATGTCATTCAGAACTACAGGATTGAAGCAGAACGGCACATGCCGAATGGGAAGCCCGACCTGCAGAAACTTTATGACTTGGCAAGGGAAATGGACGAACTGGCCACCACCGCTTCACCATCGCATACCTACGGAACAAGACACAAGGCAATACTGGAGTCCTTCTCTACCAAATTTGCCGTTTCCGATAATACCTATCCCAATACCTCTGTAAACTACGAAAACGTGCAAGGTGGTATAATTAGGTTACAGGAAACTTTGATGGGCTTAGAAACAAAATGAGGGGTCTAAGAACTCACTTAAACCCCTCATACATATATATAGGTGTATTATATCATTCTCAGAAGGAACTCATCCAAGTAGTCCGGCTCTACTCCCATATCGTACATCAGTTCTTCGATGTCCTCGATATTGCATCCTTCGTTGCAAATCATATCCTGTCCGATGCTTGCCTGCTCATTGATGATGGCGTCGGCTTCGTTCTCTGTCACTTGAAGAGACCTGCTAACCATTGCTGTCAGTCCGTACATATCAGCCTCCTTCCTTATACTAAACAACTGACATTCGTGATAGCGGAAGCGTTCTGACGGAAGGCGAACTCACGGAGTGCGTCACCGACCTTCCAAATGGTCTTCTTCGTGATTTCCTCACCGACAGGGAGTCCGCATTTGGACTTCCAAAAACTTCCTGCCTTGCGCTCGGTCGTTCCCTTCTTTCCTCCGAGTCTCTGACAGACTTCCGTGAAAGACTTCCAGCCGAGGCCGTCCGGCTTGACGAACATCGTTGTGCTGATCTTCTGTTCTGTGTCGCTGACCTGTGCGAAGAACTCCTTGACGATGCAGTAGCGGTTCAGAGCCTTGTTGCCATTCTCCAGCAACTCCTTGATTTCCTCTGTGTCGATGATGGCATCCAGTTCCTCGTTGCAGTCGAACTGATACTCCGGCTCCTCGACCTTCTCTTCCTTCTTCTCTTCGGTGGCGGTAATTCCGAGTACATCCTCAACACTGCCGACCTCTTCGGAGGTGATGGTTTCCTCAACAGGAGCAAGGTTACTCTCTTCCTCGATGGTCTCTGTTGCACCTGCCTTCTTGCGGTAGTGTCCGACCAGTGAGGTAAGGCTGCGCTTGCCTGCTACGTTCTCATACTCCTTGAACAGCTCCTTGTTCAGTTCCATTGCGGTTGCAAACTCGTTGTTCTCAAAGTTAGCCTTGATGGCTGCTTTCAAATCTTCTTTTTTCATTGCTCTTAAACTTTAATAGGTGAATAACTATGTTTCTTATTTATAGTGTAAAGGTAGTCATTTTTTTGCAAATGACCAAATTTTTACCCACCTATTTTCGGGCTAACAACCTGTATTTCAGAATGTTTAACTTTTGCGAAACTTCATCAAAAAATGAGGGGCAGGGATGCTTTCCTCGCCTTGAATGACACCTTCTCCCTCGATGAAATGTACCTCCAAAATCTTGTCGAGGTCAAAAGCCTGTCTGAGCATTGCAATTCCTTTGGCACGGTCAATATCCACACCAAAGCATCTGCCTCGCTTGATGAGTGATGCCGAGGCCCTATTCTCTACACCTCCATTACCTTCAATGAAGTAGGAAAGGATTTGATTTGCCGACAAATCCTTCGAGGTGCGCCCTCCGCATTTCTTTATGTACTCTTCCTTGGGCATGGTGCAAAGTTACTTAATTCTTCCGACTTACCAAACTATTTCACTTTATTTAGCGCATCCTTACTACCTCGATAGGCAATTCGCATGAGCGTCCTTACTTCCTCATAGAGTTCTTCATCGAAGTATCTCCACACGTCATTACCGAGCCAGTACACCTCGTTCATGTGTGCAATAAACTCCGTCATTTGACTGAACCTGTTTTGGGTTGGTAGTCCGTTTGAACCGATAATCAACTTATCGTCCGCATCGGTCATGTAATAGTAATTGTCCGCATGACCACCCCTAATCTTGATATGGTCTCTGCGCAAGGCTTGGATAACATCAGACAACGAACTACTCTGTTCGATAATCGCTGCTGTTTCCTCTGCCACGGCTGCTCCTGGATTTGCCTTTGTGACAGCCTTCGACCATGCTTCCCAAAACCTTTCCTCCAGTTTCGTTTTGTCAATGGCATCGTATTTTGCAGCATACTTATCAAACAAAGTGGTGATTCTTTTTGCCACACTCCAGTCCTTCTGATGGTCGAGGGCATGACCGTATTCATGGTAGAATATCTCCTGTACCTCATACATATTACCAGCAGCACGTCCTCTCGTCTGATCAAGGTAGGCTCGATTGATAGACACATGGCCAAACCTGTTTGCGCAATGTCCGCTGCTATAAATACTGAAGTTTCCTTCCTTGTTCTGTCTGATGCCATCATACCAAGGCACAAAAACCTTCTCGTCTCTGAACAGGAGTGGATTGGGAATGTATTTCAAGTCAATACCTTTCTCCACAAAGGCATCAAACAGATTCCATGGCACATTGACGT
>JAFSWU010000143.1 GCA_017444365.1 Prevotella sp. | reverse complement strand
TCGTGGTCAAGAAATGGAAGCGGAGCACTTGCTGTTATTACTGCAACAATGATTAACGGAGAAATGAAAGGATGGATGACAGAGCATAGGATTAGCTATAGGATGGCAAGCTGATTGGAGATTTCAACCGTACAGGTCGAGTTTTTTTTTCTTTACAACACAAAAAAATCACCACTTTTCTGCTACACAGGCACCACTTTTCCGATTTTTTTTTGTAATTTTGCGCAACACTTCACAAAATCAAGCAACACTATGGTAAAAATAACGAAAGAGGCCGCATTGTCCTATCACCAAACGGGAAGGCCCGGTAAGATTGAGGTGAAACCCACCAAACCCTATCGCACCCAAACAGATCTGAGCCTGGCTTATTCGCCAGGAGTGGCATATCCCTGCCTGGAGATTCAGGAGAACCCCGACAATGCCTATAAGTACACCGACAAGGGAAACCTGGTTGCCGTTATCTCCAACGGAACAGCGGTATTGGGACTTGGAGACATCGGAGCCGTGAGCGGAAAGCCCGTCATGGAGGGAAAGGGATTGCTCTTCAAGATCTATGGCGGCATCGACGTCTTCGACATCGAGATTGACGAGAAAGACCCAGAGAAATTCTGCGAAGCCGTGGAACGCATCGCCCCAACCTTTGGCGGCATCAACCTGGAAGACATCAAGGCACCCGAATGCTTCTACATAGAAAACCGACTGAAGGAAACGCTCGACATACCCGTCATGCACGACGACCAGCACGGAACGGCCATCATTTCGGCCGCAGGACTGAAAAACGCCCTTGAGGTGGCTGGCAAGAAGATTGAAGACGTGCGCATCGTGGTGAACGGCGCAGGAGCAGCCGCCATCTCATGTACAAAACTCTACATGGCACTGGGAGCCAGGAAGGAAAACATCGTGATGCTCGACTCCAAGGGAGTCATCACCAGCAACCGCGAGAAACTGAACGAGCAGAAGCGATTCTTTGCCACCGACCGGCTCGACATACACACCCTGGAAGAAGCCGTGAAGGGAGCCGATGTCTTCGTAGGACTCTCGAAGGGCAACATTCTCACACAGGACATGGTGCGCTCGATGGCCGACAAACCCATCGTCTTCGCACTCGCCAACCCCGTGCCGGAAATATCCTATGAGGATGCCGTTGCCAGCCGACCCGATGTGCTGATGGCGACAGGACGCTCCGACTATCCCAACCAAATCAACAACGTCATCGGATTCCCCTATATCTTCCGAGGCGCACTCGACGTGAACGCACGCGCCATCAACGAAGACATGAAAATGGCAGCTGTACTGGCTATCGCCAACCTGGCCAAGCAGCCCGTTCCCGATGTCGTGAACGATGCCTACAAGGTGAACAACCTGACATTCGGACCCGACTACTTCATCCCCAAACCCGTTGACCCGCGACTCATCACCGAGGTTTCAGCAGCTGTGGCCAAAGCCGCCATCGACAGCGGTGTGGCACGCAGGCATATTGATGACTGGGACGCCTACAAAGACTCGCTGTCGGTCATGCTCGGACAGGAAACCAAGCTGACGCAGAAGCTCTATGCCACAGCAGCTGCTCACCCTCAGCGAGTGGTCTTTGCCGAAGGCACCCACCCCACCATGCTTCGAGCTGCCGTGCAAGCAAGAGCGGAAGGCATCTGCCACCCCATTCTGTTAGGCAACGACGAAATCATCGAGAAAATGGCTAACGAGCTCGACCTAAGCCTCGCAGGAATAGAAGTCGTGAACCTGAGACACCCCTCCGAGCAAGAGCGACGTGAGCGATTCGCGCAGATTCTCACCAACAAGCGACAGCGTGAGGGATACACCTTCCAGGAAGCCAACGACAAGATGTTCGAGCGCAACTATTTCGGCATGATGATGGTAGAAACCGGTGATGCCGACGCTTTCATCACAGGTCTGTACACCAAGTATTCGAACACCATCAAGGTGGCCAAAGAGGTCATCGGCATACAGTCAGAGTACAAGCACTTCGGCACCATGCACATCATCAATTCACCTCGCGGCCCCATCTACGTAGCCGACACGCTGGTGAACGAGAACCCCGATACCGACACGCTGGTGGATATCACCAAACTCAGCTCCAATGCGGTGGAGTTCTTCAACGAGAAACCTGTCATCGCGCTCATCAGCCACTCCAACTTCGGAAGCTCGGCAACCGACGGAGCAAGGAAAGTGAAGGATGCCATCACCAAGCTGCACGAGGAATTTCCTGACATGATTGTTGACGGAGAATTGCAAATAGGTTTCGCACTCGACAAGGAACTGCGCGACGAGCAATACCCCTTCACACGCCTCAAAGGAAAAGACGTGAACACGCTGGTATTCCCCAACCTCACCTCTGCCCGCTCAAGCTACAAGATGCTGCAGTCGCTGACTGCCGACGTGGAAATCATCGGCCCCATCCAGATGGGACTCAACAAAGCAATCCACTTCATCGACTTTGGAGCAAACGTGCGCGATGTGGTGAACATCACCGCCGTAGCTGCCATCAACGCTTACGTTGACAAAATCAAGAATGCAAGCAAAGAGGGATAGAAAAGTAGAACAAGAAAGTATATCCCCAACAGATTCCCAACAAGGAAAAGAAGGAAAAAAAAGAGGGTTCACATCAAGTTGACGTGACCCCCTTTTTTGTGTTACTGAACGGGAATGTCGAGCGTTGCCTTGAGCGAGCGGTTCGACTTATCCTTGACAACCAGCCGGAGGTTGCCTGGTGTGGAGGCTGCCTGTACGGTAACAACCAACTTGCCGCTGAACAAACTCATGCGAGGCTCGGTGAACGGCAGAAGCGAGGTTGCATCGCCATTGCATGCACCACGATACGAGCCGGCACCCGTCACCTGGAATTCAAACAGATCGGTGGCGGTGGGAATCTCGTTGCCCTTCTTGTCAACAAGCGATACCGTGATGTATGCCAGGTCGTCGCCATCGGCACAAAGCGAGGTGCGGTCGCTCTCAAGCTTCACGGCAGCAGCCTTACCCGCTGTATATACCACCTGCTCGCCAGCCTTCACGCCATTGGCATCGTATGCAACAACGCGCAACTCACCCGGTTCGTACTTCACGTCGTTCCAACGCAGGCGGTAACGGTCGAGAGAGCGCTCAGAATAAAGTTCACCTAAAGAGGGATTCTTGGAAATCCGACCCTGGCTCTTGCCGTTCACGAAGAGCTCGGCCGAGGGATAGTCGGTATAGCAATAGACAGGAGTTGTCTGTCCCTCGCGTCCTGGCCAAGTCCAATGAGGCAACAGATGGAGCGTGTGGGCATCACGGTTCCAAACAGAGCGGTAGAGATAATAGCGGTCCTTGGGCAAACCGGCAAGGTCGCAAATACCAAAATAGGAACTGCGCGAAGGCCAGTAGCCGTCGTAGGGCGTGGGCTCACCCAAGTAGTCGAAACCTGTCCACACAAACTGACCAATCGTCCAGGAACGGTCGTCCTGCAGGATGAAGTCATCATCTGGCAGATTGCTCCACGAACAGTACTCCACATCATAGGAAGAGCATTGCCCGTCATCGTAGGTCTTGTGGTTGGAATACTCCACAGGGAACTTATAGACACCGCGCGAGCTGACCGTGGAAGCCGTTTCCGAACCCAGCAAGAAACCCTGTGGGAGCTTCTGGATGCCCCCGTCGTACTTATGGACACGGTAGTTGAAACCAGGAACATCCATCGACTGGGCAAAACCCGATGCGAGCGCATTATCTACACGATCCATTCCCTGGGTAACAGGACGGGAGGGATCAAGACGATGACAGATTTCCTGCAAACGGCGAGCGTGGAAGACACCCTCCTGGCTCCATTGCTCTGGAATCTCGTTTCCAATCGACCACATCACAAGCGAAGGGTGATTGCGATGATTGCGCACAAGGTTCTCCATATCCCTTGCGCTCCACTCCTTGAAGAAACGCGCATAGCCGTTCTTGCACTTGGGATAGATCCACATGTCGAAACTCTCGGCCATCACCATCATTCCCAAAGAGTCATAAACCTCCATCTGCATCGTTGAAGGCATGTTGTGAGAAGTGCGGATGGCATCGCAGCCCATATCCTTCAAGATGCGCACCTGACGAATGAGCGCGGCCTTGTTGACGGCAGCTCCAAGCGGGCCGAGATCGTGGTGCAGGCATACGCCCTGGAACTTACGGCTCTTGCCATTCAGACGGAATCCGTGTTCTGCATCTACAGAAAGTGTGCGGATTCCCACTCGCTGCGAGCAAGCATCCACCAACTGGTCACCATGATAGAGCTTCATCTCCATGCGGTAGAGCGCAGGATGCTCAGGCGACCACAGACGGGGCGAAGGAATATTGGCAACGGCGTTCACCACCCCACCCTCAACGGGCTTGCCGCTATACACCTTGTACTCGTTTCCGTCACCGTCAGCCAGGACAATGTCCAAACGATAGTCCTTGGGATTGCTCACACCGCAAAGCTCGGCATCGACGCTCACCCAAGCCTCCTTCTCGTTGGCACTCAGCGTGCGGAAGTAGGTCTGCCAGGGATCAAGTCGGACAGCTCCCGCCAGCACAAGCTTGACGGGGCGATACAATCCGCCACCGGGATACCAGCGGCTGCTCTCCTCAACATTGTTCAGTCGAACCTCCACTTCGTTGTCACCTAATATAATATAAGGTGTAACATCAATCCGGAATGCGTTATATCCATACGCCCAACTGCCTGCCTGCTTACCGTTGACATAAACCACGGGCTCGCTCATCGCTCCGTCGAACACCAGCTCGGCGTGGGCAAATGACTTATCCACATGAACACGGGTCTTATAAAAACCCTTCCCAATCCAGGGCAACGAGCCGGAACGACCCGATTTCTCCGATTTCTCCTTCTCACCATTCTGTTCAATGGCCACCACTTGCAGATCCCATTTCTTATCAAACGGGCCGCTAATAGCCCAGTCATGGGGAACGGCAACAGATTGCCAATTCACTTCATCCCTTGAAAACTGCCAGTCGCGAAGATTCTGTTCAACACGCTCCTGTGCGAAAGACACAAGATGCACCCCCAACAGGGCTAAACACAAGATTTTCCTTTTCATTGTTATATTGTTTGATTGTTATATCACTTGAGCCACAACATATTGTTTTCACTCATTCTGTATGCAAAGATACACATTTTTCATCAAGAAATCATGTGTTTTTGTGTTTTTTGAACATACATTTCAATTTGTGCGGGCACACAAAAACTTTTTTACAAAAAACTTTATAAAAAACTTTGCGGATAAAGAAAAATGCCTTATCTTTGCAACGTTATCCTGAAAACAATCTTTTTACCTTAAAGAGGACTAATACCTATTGAAGATTAAAGCGATTGCCTGCGAAGGTCATCGCTTTTTTCGTTATGGTTAATCTTAGTTAAAAAATGATGAATCTTTCTCCCCTTGATACCTATCTCTGAACAAAATTTAGTAACTTTGCGCCCGATTTAGTCCGTGGAGGCTCGGAAAAGCATGGACACGAAGCCCATCGCCTTGCGGAAAAACCCGTTTATATATTAATTAATGTACGCAATTGTAGAAATTAACGGTCAACAGTTCAAGGTTGAGCAGGGCATGAAGCTCTTTGTCAACCGCATCAAGGATGCCGAGGAAGGCAAGACTGTTGAGTTTGACAAAGTGCTGCTCGTTGACAACGAGGGTGCAGTCACAGTTGGTGCGCCTACTGTAGAAGGTGCCAAAGTAGTAGTTGAAGTAGTGAACCCGCTCGTGAAGGGCGAGAAAGTCATCGTCTTCAAGATGAAGCGCCGCAAGGACTATCGTAAGAAGAACGGTCACCGCCAGCAGTTCACTCAGGTTGAAGTTAAACAAGTAATCGCTTAAGGAGGACACAGCATGGCACATAAGAAAGGTGTAGGTAGTTCTAAGAACGGACGCGAATCAGCTTCGCAGAGATTAGGCATCAAGATTTTCGGCGGTCAGAAGGTTGTTGCTGGTAACATCATCGTGCGTCAGCGCGGCACCAAGCACAATCCTGGCATCAACGTAGGAATTGGTAAGGACGACACGCTCTTTGCACTCGTTGACGGAACAGTAGATTTCCGCAAGGCAGCTCGCAACAAGAGCATTGTTTCAGTAATACCTGAAGCCGAGGCATAAGCCCACAAAATTTAAACATCTTATTCCAAACAAACAACATGCGGATGTGTCAATCGACACATCCGCATGCCTTTTTATACCCCATTCTTACGCTTTATGGCATCTCGGCGAAGGTGCGCCTGCGATGTGCATAATACTGCCACAACAAGCTGTAGTTCTTACGCTCAGGCACACGTTCAACGGTTCGCCTCGACTGAATCTGCTTACGATCTGCGCTGAAATCCTTCTTCCACCGGCGGAAGTCGCGCCGAGCTCTGTAGATGGCAAGAAAGTCACCCCAGTTGCGATTGAGCACCAGCGTCTGCCAGGCAGCAAGATAATCCAGGAACCAACGCCAACGCATCACGCCATGCAACTCGCTGTCAGGAAGGTTCTTGTAGAGCATCGTCAGGTTGTTGCGGAAATTCAGATACGTCTTACGCGAATTGCTCTTAGGCAATGTTCCTCCTCCCACATGATACACAACGCTCTCAGGAAGGCATACAATGGAACGGCCATTCATCCGGATTCGCCAACACAGGTCTATTTCCTCGTTATGCGCAAAGAAACGGCCATCCAGCGCACCAGCCTCCCAATAGTCTTTGCTGCGAATGAAGAGACAGGCTCCCGTTGCCCACATCACCTCACAGGGCTGGTCGTACTGTCCGCTGTCTGTCTCTACGGTGTCGAACAGCCTTCCGCGACAGAAGGGGTATCCCATTCGGTCGATGAAGCCCCCACAGGCTCCTGCGTATTCAAAACTCTGGCGATTGAACACAGAGAGCAGCTTCGGCTGGCAGGCGGCCACACGCGGGTGTTCATCCATATAGGTGACAAGCGGTTGGAGCCACCTCTCAGTAACCTCCACATCGCTGTTCAGAAGAACATAATACTCCGCATCCACTTGCCGCAATGCCTGATTGTATCCCTCGGCAAACCCGTAGTTCTTTTGCAAGACGATCAGGCGCACACTGGGGAAATGTTCTTGGAGGAAGCTGACGGAATCGTCCGTCGAGGCGTTGTCGGCCACGATGACCTCAGCCATATCTTTTGCAGAGGCCACAATCCTGGGCAGATACTGTTCAAGCATCTTGCGCCCGTTCCAGTTCAGAATCACTATTGCCGTCTTCATCATTTTACTCATCATCCGATTCGTTTATATCATTTCCGCCCGCAAGGCAGATTTGTCATGATTGAATTCTCCAAGCCGCACAAGGAGCAACTGGTTGTCATACTCCTCTCGCGCCAAAGCCGGTGGAAGCTCCACGCGGATATAGTTGCGGGTGAACCCATGCATCGCCCTACCCCTCGGCGCCCGCTCGAAGAGCACCTCGGCCTGCTGTCCGATATGCTTCTGATAGAAAGCGTGGGTCTTCTCATCCGACAACTCCAACAGGCGCTTCGAGCGCGTCTTCTTTTCCTTGTCTGCCACCACATACGGAATCTTCAATGCGGCTGTTCCTGGACGCTCGCTATACGGAAACACATGCAGCTGGGTGACATCCAGGGAATTCAGGAAGTCATAGCAGGCCTCAAAATATGCAGGAAGCTCACCGCGCGTGCCCACCATCACATCCACTCCGATGAAAGCCTCGGGCATATAGCGTTTGATCAAGTCGATCTTATGGGCAAAGAGTGAAGTGTCGTAGCGGCGATGCATCAGCTTCAGCACCTCATCGGAACCGCTTTGCAAGGGAATATGGAAATGCGGCATGAACGCGCGACTTGTGGCGCAATAGGCTATCAGCTCGTCCGTCAGCAGATTGGGTTCAAGGCTACTGATCCGATAACGCTTGATACCCTCCACCTGATCCAGTGCCTTCACCAGGTCAAGGAAGCTCTCTCCCGTTGTCTGTCCGAAGTCACCAATGTTCACACCCGTCAGCACAATCTCCTTGCCTCCGTCGGCAACAGCCTTTTCAGCTTGTTTCACCAACGACGCTATCGACGGATTGCGCGAGAAACCTCTCGCAAACGGGATGGTGCTATAGGTACAGAAATAGTTGCATCCGTCTTGCACCTTCAGGAAATAGCGCGTGCGATTGCCACGAGAGCAGGAAGGGGCAAAGCTGGTGATGTCCTTGGTCTTCGCCTGTGAGTGGTATTCATGCAAAGAACTGCCTGCGACGGCTTCCGATTCCTTACGAACCCACGCATCCGACAAGAACTGAATCAGCTGCGACTTCTCATCTGAGCCCAACACCAAGTCAACTCCCTCAATCCTGCTCACACGTTCTGCCTCCAACTGCGCATAACAGCCGGTAACGACAATAAAGGCATCAGGGTGGTTTCTCACCATCCTATGTATAGCTTGCCTGCACTTATGGTCGGCCACCTCAGTAACCGAACAGGTATTAATCAGACAGATGTCTGCCTGCTCACCCTTTTCGGCCGTCCTCACGCCCATATCCCGTAGCAGGCCTCCAAACGTAGAAGTTTCTGAAAAGTTCAGTTTGCATCCCAGCGTGTAGTAGGCAGCCTTCTTGCCTTGAAAGATTGAAGTATCTATCATAAAATCACTTATTCACGAAAAACCGTCAGATTCCTATACACCTTATTATATATAATAGGAAGGAAAGTATCTTCATCTGGTTTCACGCGGCAAAGGTACAAAAAAAGTTAGAGAATAGACCCCAAACTTACATGAAAATGACAACGCCCCGAAAGTCTTATAAAATGTCTTTTTTACTTAAATTTCGCACTTCTGTGCGGGCACACACATTTGTTGACATTTATTAACTATTCATATAATATTGATTTACAACGCTTTACAAAAAAGTTACAAAAGAGGGAGGAAAAAAGTTGAGAAAAAAAGAACAACGTATCAAAAAAATACTTACCTTTGCATCGTTTTAATAAACAAATGATTGTTTTACAGATTTAAAAAAGCAAAGAAAATGAAGAAATTGGTTTTAATGTTCGTAGCTGTAGCAGCTATCTCATTCGCATCTTGTGGTAACAACGCTAAGCCCGCTGAGGCTGCTGATTCTACAGCTGTTGACACTCTCGTTGACACCGCTGCTGTTGATACCGCTGCTGTTGATACCGCTGCTGCTGAGTAATTCAGGCAACGAACAGTAAAAATGAGGAAATTCCGCTGAGTCTTGGAGATTCGGCGGTTTTTTTTATTGTCTCCTTTGCCACCTGTCACTCGCCCGATAGCCCAAGTAAAACAAGCAAGCCAGCAGTATATAGAAAAGAACGGCCTGCATGGGCGACAAGCTGACGCTGAGGGTTGCATAGGGGAATGCTGCTATCACGCAGAGAAACTGATAGAATGCCGTGATGACATACGACAGCACCGCGGCAACCCAAGCATGGAAAGCGCCGACAACGGCCAGCAGGAGCAGTATGACGGCTCCTACGATAATCACAGGCGAAACGAATACCGCCAACAGGTTTGTCAGAAGGAAATATACTGGCACACGACCGAAATACAGCATCACAAGCGGCAATACCGTCATCTGAGCTCCCAACGATACGAGCAAAGCCGAGCACAGATGCTGGATGACCTTCGCTGAAGAGAACCTGATTTGCATGCCGTTGACCAACAGAATACCCCAAACCGCCATGAACGACAGCTGAAAGCCAACATCCCACAGGCTCAGGGGATAGAAGACCAATATCAGAAGGGCGGCAAATGCCAGGACATTCAGCGATGCCCTACCCCTGTTCAGCAAAAAGGCAAGTCCATATACCGTACACATGATGGCCGACCGAACCACAGAAAAAGGCATACCGACAAAGAACACGTAGCACCAGATCACAGACAAGGCTACGCTCTGACCCACAAAACGGAACCGCCGTCCATGAAAACAAACAAGAAGGAAGCCATACAGAATGCCAAGATGCATGCCCGACAAGGCCAGCAGATGCCCCACCCCAGCGGCTGCAAACACACGCTTCATCTCGCGCGTGAGTCCGTTTTTGTCGCCCAACGTCATCGCCGAGAGAATGGTCAAAGCTTCCCCTACGACTCCCGCCGCAGCGTATTCTCCCCTTACCTGCTCCCTCAACCTGAGCAGCTTCAGGCGTGTACGCTGGAAAAAAGATACTGTTTCCAAGGACACAGAAGCGGCTTTCCAGTTGCGCGAAAGAATCAAGGTTGTACCAGAGAAACCTTGCACATGCAACCTCCGCGAATCCATGTACGACGATCCGGCTCCCCCACTCACCGGCTCTTCCAACAGGGAGAAAGCCTTCATTCCGTCACCCACCTTGAGCTGCTTCGCCCTTCCTGTTATTGAATCATTCAGCAGCGAAGCCTTGACAAGGAAAGGGTCTCCACGGGATACTATCAGCAAGTCGAATCGCATCACCTTTCCATGTTGCTGTGGTTGCGAGGCAACGATTCCCTGATAAGAAACGGGGCCTTCAGGGAACGTCTTTCGTAAACCATTTTCAAAGCGAGTGACAAGCCATCCGCCCATCAGGAAAACAGCCGAAAGGAGCAGAACCGCTGACACAACGGCTCGTTTGACAAAAGCCACAGAAGCTATCACCATGCCACAGAAACCAGCCAGCAATGCCCACGAGGGAATGCATGACAGATGCTCACGAAACAGGAAAACGCCTAAGATGAATGTACTCGTGCAACAAACCAACGGATAGTTTCGCGAATCGAGCATAAGCAACAGAATTACATCTCGTTAAAACGAATACGAGAATCCCATAGACATATACTCCTTATACTGCCAGTAGCCGTGATGGTCGTCGCGCGCGGTGGAGTCGTCGAATCGAGGATACACAAAGATGTTGGTAGAGATGTACTTGTTGAACTGGAACGTGAACGTGTTCTCTGAAATAAACTCCGTACGCTCATAAGTGGTATAACCGTATATATGCGTCTTCCACTTCAGATTATCAATAATTTTCCACTCCAAGTCTATCGTCACCAACGAACCGTAGTCGTTCTTGACCTTATGATCGGCCTCAATACCGTTTCGCTGTGCCAGATACTCGCGGTTGACATATTTCATGCTGTAGGCGAAGGGACCCAAGTGGATGGAACCTGTCAGCCGCTTCTTGAACCACTCCACATTGTAATCCATACCGAGAGACATGTTCAACGTGACGGGTGCGAAGAAGTCGGCCGTGAGGTTATGGCTGTTGCTGCTGTATCGCTTCATGAACTGCGTAGCCGCAATCGCCTGAAAGGTGTAATACCAGCGGTGCGATGCCTGTATGCCCAGCTTCCCCGTGTATCGAATCAGGTCTTCCGATGTTTTCAGCGAGTGGACGGTATCGTCGCGTGATGTCTGCAAGCCTAACTTCAGCTCCAGCTTGTTCTCCCATTTCACCTTCTGCTTGTTGTTATAGTTGGCCTGAAGCGTCACGCTCGACATCATCGAGTAGTTGCTTTCGCCACCCTTGTACCAGTTCGTCGAGACGTAGTTCTGAAGCAATTGGAAGTAGGTGTCGGCCGAGAACTTCCAGAAGTTAGGCTTCTTCACGACAATGCTCACAGGGGTCAGTTCGGGCTCGGCGATTTTCTGCACCTCCTTCTGCGAGATGATGGTCTCCAGCTGCGTGTTCTCACGGGCCACAGGAGCCTCCACCTGATTGGCAATGTCGAGCTGCGTCTCTGTCATCGCCACCAAGTCGGGACGGTTCAGGTAGGTGTTGAGCAGTACGTTGTCGAGTTCTCTCTCCGTGGGAGTCATCTTCTTCCCTGCCAAGTCGAACTTCTCATGCGAAATCCCCTTGTAGAAGGTCAGCGGGACGAACAGCTTATACATGCGCGGATCCATTCTGGCACCCAGCAGCGAGTTCTCCTTCTCCACGCTGTCTAACTTCGCCTTGTACAGAAGCAGCGAGTCCTGATACTGCCTGACGAGCTCTGGAACCGTATCGACGGGCACCGCTGCCCTGCTCCTGCTTCTATGCGATTGGGAGTTGGCCGACAGCGTAACCACGAGTAGCACTATAATGGAAAGAAGTCTGAATTTCATATTTTACGTTTTGATACTGCAAAGTTACGAAAAAAAGTTGTTGTAACGAAGCGATTTTGGAAGATTAACGCATTTCGGCCTGAAATAAAGGCAAGACGGAGAAGAATGAGGAACTTCAAATTGAAGGAGAAAGCAAATTAGGGAGGAATGCTGAAGGAGTTAGGTTGCCAAATCGTAACCCGTTCTTATTCCGCAAACTGCTACATTTTGCATAGCGATGGATACCAAGAAAGATAGTAGTTTTGCAGCCAAAAATTAAAAAGGAATAAGAAATGAGAAGTACTTTCAACATTT
>JAFSWU010000142.1 GCA_017444365.1 Prevotella sp. | reverse complement strand
ATGGATGCGGCTGTCATCGGCTTCATCAACAACAATATAGTGATTATTTGTCCAAAGGACGATGGCTGGCAGTGGAATCCGTTCCACCAACTCCTCCACTGTACAGCGGATGGCAAGTGTACGCAAACCGATGTTCTCTGCCGCCTGTTGCAGGTCATACAGAGAGACACCATCCCGAGTGAGATGGCATCTCTCTGTCAGTTCCTTCATAGAGCAGTCCTTCCCATAGTGCTGCGCCACCATCATTAGGGCTGCGGGACCACAGTCGTTGGTACAGATTTGACGAATTAAACGGAGCATTATCAGAGAGGAGATGAATCAAAGCTCATGGTTTTCCAATTAGTTTTTCCCAGTCCTCAGGCCGAATTGGAAAGGAATATGCAGCAGGTTGGTACATATTGTATTTCGAAGGCTTTTCGAAACGGTATATTAAGTTGAGTTTTTGTAGCATATCTTTCATACTATCCTTGAGCAAATCTGCTATGTGCTTTTTGGGAGTAGAGAAGATGAGACGGTATAATACCCCCTCCATATCTATAGATATACTAGTGACGATATTTCCTCCATCCATTAATTCTATCAAATTAGGGTATTTGTGCTGTAGTACATCAAGAACGACATATTTAATGCCGTCAAAGGGTGGCATGTTATACATATAGTTCTGGGAGCCAATCTCTATTTCGCTTGGGCAAGAGAATACTAATTCTTTAGTTGTATCTTTAGGTGCCTGTTTGGCAAGGTAGGCCTGCTTAGCAATGCTATCCAACCGAATGGCATCAGTAATTTCAATACTAATGTAGTAATTAGAATTGATGGACTCCATCTCTTCTTTTATAAAAATCGGCCTTAAAAGCCCGTTAATGAATATAGAGTCTGATTGCGCATAGACGTTGACAAGACCCATAATAAAAAATATCAGGACATTGATTGCTTTCATAAATTTTAGTCGTTGAGATTATGTTATACCTTATAGACGGCAAATATACATAAAGTTTCCGTATTTTCAACTATAGTTTACATTATTTATCTATATCGTATTCCCATAAAAGAGAAAATCCTTCTCCAATTGCTTTTAAGGTGAATAATTGACAGCAAATGTAGGGCAAAAGGAAAAGGGCACCAAGACTATTGAAAAGTTTTGGTACACGCAAACTACACTTAAAAAATGTTTAATATAAATCTAATTCCTTGATATATAATAAAGAATACTATCAGTATCGTTTTTCTGGTAATAGGGACGGAATCGGAGCTCGTATGCTTTCAAGGCAGGTAGGGTGTCTCGTTCTTTCCATGCTATACGCTCACAGGTTTGTAAAGCCTGCATTTCATCATCAGGCAGGTACTGGGCGTAGATAGGTCTGCCATCTGGCCGTAGATGAGGTGTAGTTGATGAAGGTCGCAGTCATCGCGTGTGGTGTCGGCTTGTTCTGCGGCATGCTGGTAGCATTCGAGGGCGCGGGGAGCCTCACCCAAGTCGTGATAGCAACGGCCGAGGAGATAGTGGGCTCGCATGCGCTCGTTGGCAGAGCCGTGACGGTCGTAGTAGTCGGCGACCTCGCGCAGGAGGGTGTCGGAGGGCAGCACGGAGTCGCACTTGTTGAGGGCATCGGCGAGGAGCAGTGCGTAGCGCATGCGGAGAGTAGAAGATGCCTCCCCTCGGGGAGGTTGGGTGGGGGTTAGTATTTGAAGGGCGGAGTCTGGACGGGTGCGCATGAGGGAGTCGGCACGGTCGAGCAGGGCGGAGAGCTCCCGCTCCTCCCGCGTGGTGTAGGAGAAGAACAGGTATCCACAACAGAACACCAATAGGGGAAGCAGCAATATTGCTCTTTGATTCATGGTAACTCCTTGCAGGAAAGGCTTTTACAGCAGGCTTTCGACTTTCTCAATAAGTTTGGGAGTGGAAAGACCATGGCTGACAACGCGCCCATTGTGTATAACGATGTTGTCGGGAACGTTGCCTAAGCCGAGCTGACGGACAAGAGGACTGTCGAACATCTGCCCGTCGCACACCACAGGCCATTTCAGGGAGTCGCGCTCCATATAGCGGCGACAGTTGGCTGTTTCGGCATCCACACAGACGCTGACAACCTTCAGTTTCCCGTTGGCTTTCTTGTAAAGAGGAATGAGGTTGCGGTTGACGGTGCAGCTATGCTCATTCCAGGTTGCCCAGAGGGTTATCACGCCAACGGTTGACTTGCCGAAGTCGGCACTTGTCACGGTGTTGCCGTTGATATCCTTTGTCTTGAATGTTGGCAGGTTGCCGCCTCCTGCGGTTTGTTTCATGGCATTTGCCGCTGCGGTAATCTTTGCAAGGAATGGGGTTTTCTCCTGTTCCTTGTTCATGAGAGCCGCTAATTGGCTGGCCATGCGATAGTCGGGATTTGCATCCTGAATGAAGTAGCGGTAGGTGACGTAGATGCTGGCCAGAGAAGACGGGTTGTCTCTCACAAACTGTTCGGCAATCTTCTTGATATCGGGTGGAGAGGCACTTGCCATCTGTTCCCGCAACCCGTTCATCAGCTTATTCTCCTTGGTGCCCTCGGCAACGAGTTCTTTCAGGTGGGAGGCATCGGCCTTCACCTTCACGGTTTTCCCCGGCTCGGCAAAGACGGGCTGTTCGGAGAAGTTGGGAAACAGCAAAACCAGCGTACCCTTGCGAGGGCAGCTGGTTTCGTAGGTGAACTTCCCATCCTGTATCTTGATGGTGTCGAAACCCTCGATGATTCCATCGGGGCTATAGACATAGAACTCTCCTTGGTTGAGGTGGCGGAAGCGTCCGTCGATGCGGAAGTGACCGCTGTCGGTGCCACATGCTGTGAGCAGGAGAAGCAGCAGGAAGGGAAGGAGTTTATAGTTCATAGTTCACAGTTCATAGTTCATAGTGAATAGTTCATAGTGAAGAGGATTCCCCTCCGGCTCCACCTTTACTTCAGGATTGAGAACTCCAGGTCGCTGTCGGCATACTCCTGCAGGGAGGGATCCATCTGGAGGGCATCCTTCAGGTACGACTGTGTAGCGTACTTATTGCCGCGACGGGCTGCTACGATGGCATGCAGATACATGGTCATGGCATCGGGCTGCTTGACACGGTCGAGGGTCTCGATGGCCTTCTCGTAGTTCTTGTTCAAGAGCTGTGCGAGGGCGGCACTGTTGGTGGCCTTGTCGCCGAAGCTGGCCTCAGCCTGTGCATAGTTACCCTTAGCGATGTTGAGATGAGCAGAAGCCTGGTCAAAGCCGTTGGCGTTGACACCACGTCCGATGAGGTTCTCAGCCTCAGCGAGGTTACCGTTCTTCAAGGCGATGAGTCCCTTGTTGGCGTATGCCTCGGCAGCATCGGGATTCACACGCAGAGCCTGCTGGATGTAGTTGTTGGCCTCAGCCTCATTGCCTTTGTTGAAAGCCAGTGCGGCAAGGTTGTTCAACGGACGATAGTCGTTGGGATAGAGACGGGCTGCCGTCTTGTAGATCTCCTCACGGTTGTTGACATTCTCATCGAAGGTGGCAGAGTAGAGCAACTCCTCGGCACTGAGTTTGGAGGGGTCGGCCTTGTACTGCTGCATGATCTGTTCGTCGTCGCGACCGATGAGCTCATAGTTGACGGTGAGACGCGCGCGGCGCAGCTCAGGGAGGACAGCACCTGCCAAGTCCTGGAACGCTACACTAAGATTGCGAATCTGCTGTTCACGCTCCTGCGGGTCTTTGTACATGGAGAGCACGCGGAGGATGACATCCTTATCCTGAATATTGCTGGCCTGGACAAGGCGCTGGAAACCATCCCAGTCCTCGGCGGTGTAGTGAGCATCAACATCAGCATCTACCTGAGCGGCTTCGAGTTGCTTGTTGACATAGTCCTCCGACACGTCCTGACGCTTGCTGGCAAGACGGTCGTTGATTTCAAAGCCACCCTCTGGAGAAGCGAAAGCGGCAACCTCGATGTTGCTGACATTCATGGTCGCGCCACGGTCGGCATTGATCTTCTTCAGCAGCTGCACAAACTCCTGTACAGAGTTGTTCTGCAGCTCACTCTGGCGCAGGTTGGCCTGGTTGATGAGGAAGCGGATGTTGGCTTCCTGCTTCTGCTCCTGAATGCGCTGGAAGGAGTCAACGGCCATGCACGCTCCGTCGTTGAGGAGGGTCTTGTGGTAGAGCTCGGCGGTGGAGATGACACCCTCGGCAACTTTCACTGAGGGCACCTGCACCTGTTTCTTGCCTATCTTGGCATTGAACGAGAGATACATATCGCTCTTGTGCATCTCGGGCACATAGTCGAAGCTGGTCTTCATGGTGTAGCGACCACCCAGACGATAGGAGATGGTCTGGTCGTTGCCAAGGATCTTCTCTCCCTGGAAAGTGGCACCTTCGCCCGTTGCTACCTGTCCGTTGCCATAGTGCAACTGCGGAATGACGGTGACAACGGCCTTGCGGTTCATATATTTCTCGGGGAACTTACCGTTGATGGTTACGGGAACTTGTCCGGCTGTCACCTCCAGGGGGCTGGGGGTTACTTCGAAGTTGTCGGCAGAGATATTACCGAGCTTGCCAGAACATGATGTGATGATAAGAATGGCTGATGCGAAAAGAGCCAAATAAAGAAATTTACGCATAAGTATAAACATGTGTTTTGGAAAGTGCCGCGAGCGGGACTCGAACCCGCACAGCCATCACTGGCCAAGGGATTTTAAGTCCCTCGTGTCTACCAATTCCACCATTGCGGCATGGTTGAAAAGTGGGCAACTGCCCGAAATCGAATGCAAAGGTAACCTTTTGTGGGCGAACTGCCAAATGAATTTAGCATATTTAACGTTATTGGGCTGCGAAGAACGTGGATATGTCATTTGATGACCTGAAGAACGCCATAGGGTCCATGGGCACTTCCGGGATAGGGAATCAACGACGCTCCACCATCGCCCTTGGCCACAAACCCGCCTTCGTTCATGGCATACGTGCGCTTACAGTTCTTACACTCTGCCAGGCCCGAGGGCAGTAGCTGCAACCGATAGCTGCGAAGGGGCAGCCGGTTGAAGTCGAAGCAGTTGGGACACTCTGCATCATAGGCGTAGAAGACGGGGGTTGTGCCATTTCCATAGCCCACGATAACGGCGTTGTTCATGCCAATGATCGGTTGACGACGCACATCGGGTGCCGTGAAACGGGATTCTGTGGCAGGAGAACCATGGTTATCGGTAAAGCGAAAGAAGGTGGCACCGTCGTGGGTGGTCGTGGTGATGCAGACAAACACGTTGGAATAGGGTGTCATGGCCTTGGCCAGTGTGGGGTCGCTATGCTCCGACTCATTGTTGATGATGAGCTTGCAGAAACCTCGGTCGTATTTGTTCTCTGCCTTGTCACACGCTATGAGAAGGGGGAGAAGGAGAAGAAGAAGAATTTTATAGTTCATATAACGCTTAATGCTTAATGCATAATGCTTAATGGTCAATGGTCAATGTTCAATGGTAATCATAACTCATCACTATTCACTACAAATCAGCCTGCTCTCTGCCTGCTGAACCCGCTCGAAGCCGAAGCTGGAGAGGGTGCGATCCATCAGCTGCACGATGCGGTCGTTGCAGAGGTTACCGATGGAGCCCTCGTGCGTGTGGTGGATGTCGTGGTTGGCTTGGAAGGTGCCTTCCTCAATCTGAAGGCCCACGGTCTTGTAGGCATCGCGGAAGGGCATGCCCTCGGCAGCGAGGCGGTTGACCTCCTCCACAGAGAACATGGGGTCGTACATCGGGTTATCGAGAATATGCTCGTTCACCTCCATCTTATTAATAATGTAGGCAGTCATCTGCAGGCAGTCCTTCAGCTCGTCGAAGGCGGGGAGGAATACCTCCTTGATAATTTGCAGGTCGCGGAAGTAGCCCACGGGCAGGTTGTTCATGATGAGTGTGACCTGTTGCGGCAGCGACTGCAACTTGTTGGACTTGGCACGGATGAGCTCGAAGACATCGGGGTTCTTCTTGTGGGGCATGATGCTCGAACCCGTTGTACACTCCTTGGGCAGCCGCACGAAAGAGAAGTTCTGCGAGTTGAACAAGCAGGCATCGAAGGCGAGCTTGGCAAGAGTACCTGCTACGGAGGCAAGAGCAAAGCCAACGTTGCGCTCCATCTTGCCGCGTCCCATCTGCGCATAGACCACGTTAAAGTTCATCGTGTCGAAGCCGAGCAGATCGGTGGTCATCTGGCGGTCGAGCGGGAACGACGAGCCATAGCCAGCGGCCGAGCCAAGGGGGTTGCGGTTGCATAGCTTATAGGCAGCCTGCAGGAAGAGCATGTCGTCGGCCAACGACTCCGCATAGGCCCCAAACCACAGTCCGAAGCTGGAGGGCATGGCAATCTGCAAGTGTGTATAGCCGGGCATGAGCACGTCCTTCAGCTGTTCGCTTTTCAGGATCAACTCGTTGAAGAGCTCCTTGACAAGCCCCACAATCTCCCGTAGCTGTGCGCGGGTGAAGAGTTTCAGGTCAAGCAGCACCTGGTCGTTGCGTGAACGGCCGGAGTGAATCTTCTTGCCCATGTCACCCAGTTTGCGGGTCAACAGCAGTTCCACTTGCGAGTGGACATCCTCCACGCCGTCCTCGATGACAAACTCGCCACGCTCACAGGTGTCGTAGATGCTTCGCAGTTCTGCCAGCAACTGGGGCAACTCGTCGGAGCTGAGCAGCCCGATGCTCTCCAGCATGGTGATGTGGGCCATAGAGCCCAGCACGTCGTACTTGGCCAGATAGAGGTCCATCTCGCGGTCGCGGCCTACGGTGAAACGCTCTATCTCCTTATTAATCTCGAAATTCTTTTCCCAAAGTTTGCTGCTCATATCCTCTTTTTCTTTTGTCCACCTTCCACCTTCCACCTTCCACATTCCACACTCCACACTCCACCTTCCACATTCAATACTTCACCATTTGCAGGGCATCGGCAATCTTCTCCAGTCCTTCCTGCAGAGGCTTGGCAACCATCCCCTTGATGAAGGGATTCAGGTCGGCCTTGATGGTGAGCTTCATTTTGCTGGTTGTCTCGGTGACGGGCAACAGCTGAATCCAGAAGTTGAAGGGCACAGGACTCTGTTCGGCCTCGAACTTGATGGTCTTAGGCTCCTCTCGTTCAACGATGCGCATGCGAATGTTCCCCACGGGAGGCACGCTGATGGAGAGCGAGTCGCGGTCGAAGGAGAAGTCCTTCAGCTTGTCCTCTGGTACACGGTCGCGCACCTTCTCCAAGTTCTCCAAATTACTGAGTGTGTCATATACCGCCTGCTGTGGAGCGGCGATCTCTCTGATGCTACTTTCAAATTTACTTTCCATATCCTAATTATGAATTAAGCATTATGCATTAAGCATTATGCATTCCAATGCGCGGGGTCCTTGCGCCACTCGCCCAACAGTGCCACATCGCCCTCGGCGATATAGCCTGTTTCCAACGCTTCGGCAACCACATGCTCATAGTCGGTCAGCGTAACCAGCTTCACACCAGCTTCCTCGAATGCTTGCTCGGCAACGGGGAAGCCGTAGGTGTAGGAAGCTACCATGCCCACCACTTCACAGCCGTGGCGACGAATGGCCTCGACAGCCTTCAACGAACTGCCACCCGTGGAAATCAAGTCTTCGACAACCACCACTTTCGCACCTGGACGGAGCTCGCCCTCGATGAGGTTCTCCAAACCGTGGTCTTTGGGTTTCGAGCGCACATAGGCAAAGGGCAGGTTCAGCTCGTCTGCCACCAGTGCCCCCTGTGCAATGGCTCCCGTGGCCACACCGGCAACGGCCTCAGCCTCGGGGAAATGTTCCAGTACGGCATGCACCAGCTCCAGTTTTACATAGCTGCGCAGGTCGGGGAAAGAGAGGGTCTTGCGGTTGTCACAATAAAACGGTGACTTCCAGCCGCTTGCCCATGTGAAGGGGTCTTGCGGTTGCAACTTAATGGCTTTCACCTTCAACAGTTTCGATGCAAATGCTTTCTTCGATTTTTCCATATTGCTTGTTGTTATTGAATTTTCTTCGTGCAAAGTTACTGTTTTTCTTCGGAATCATGGAATAAAACAATTATTTTATCACAAAATGGCGAATAAATAATGTCAGTAAATGGGAAAATTCGTTAAGACTCGGTTCTAAGGGGTGCCAAGTCAGATATTTGGAATCTCTGCAAACAGGTTCGTTGCCGTCAGTTGGCTATGAACAAATGATGAATGGATACCGTGTGCCACACCCATAGGGGTTACAAATGTATGAACAGGACTACGCTGGATATTCATTACCTCCATAAACAGGTTCTTCCTTGTCTTCAGCCTTTGCTCGTAGTCTTTTGTAATCGTAAAGGGACGCTCACTGAATTTCATCTCCACAAGATGGATAATTTTGTCCGCTCTACTGATAACAAGGTCTATCTGTCCACCTTTCCGACCATCATCCTTTGCAGGGATGAAACGCCATGCTGACGACTCTGTTGCCATTCCTGAGATGCCCAGTCCAAACTTGATATGCTGCAGGTGACGCAGACAAACCTCCTCGAAAGTGAAGCCCTCCCACGACTCTACACTACGGTCGGTAAAATGATGCTGCCAATATTGTTCATCACATGAATGATTGTGTTCCACATAGCGGAAATAGAAAAGCGTGTAGAAATCAGACAACCGATAAAGGGTTTGTTTAGATTTGTTGCCGAATTGTGCATAGGCCACAATAAAGTCGCAGCGTTCCAAATTATCCAACATTTTGGTTAGTCCTCCACCGCTATAGCCTGTCGCCTTCTCAATTTCGCTGCGTATAAACCCTTGCCGTTTGGTGGAGAGAAGTCTCACGATATTGATGTATCGGTCGGCCTTTCGAAAGAGTGCGCTGTAAAGCTCGTTAAACTCATTACTCAAGTCACCACCGCGACGGAATATCAGAGAATCAACATTATCTGGCAGACTCAAATAAGGGCGTAATAGGCTGAGATAATACGGTACTCCGCCAAACAGCATGTAGCACTGCAATATCTGGTAATCATCCCACTCAAAGCCATGCTCCATTAGAAAACAACACTTTGCGCTTCTCCTCACTCCCTTCCAGATACCTTTCTAATTGCAGGAAAGCCTCATGCCAGTTCTGTAGGGGTGGAATATTCCTTTCTGGAGCATAGCGCATCAGAGCCTCTTGGAAGTTCTGTAGCTGTACACTCTTCTTTTGTTTATGAGCACCCACATAGTGGAAACTATAGGTATCGTTGAAGAATCTTCGGACCAAGAATGTCTTACCTACTCTTCGCCGCCCATACATGACTATCAGTTCAGAACGTTGTGAATCCATTGCCCATTTCAGCTCTTCACATTCCCTTACGCGACCTATGAGCCTCTCTGTTGTTTCCATTCTCTTTTGTTAATAATTACGAGGGCAAAATTAATAATAATTTCTTAACCAAGCAAACGGTTTTCGTCCAAAAGTGGGTGCTTTTATATAGATTTGGACGAAAACTCACGTACTATTCATCCCCGACGAGTCAAGGAACGTGTCAGTACGTGGAAGCTTGTATGCCGCATAAAAGCAACCTGTTTGCTATTGGAATCATGGAACAAAACAATTATTTTATCACAAAATGGCGAATAAATTTGGAGGTTTTTAACTTTCTTTGTAACTTTGCAACAAATAATAATACCCCCATAAGATGATACTGATACGAGGAAAGGAAGGTCTTATACACCGCACAGGGAAAGACATTCAGAATGTGTTCCAGAATTTGTTTGTGATGCGAGGAAGATGGCAGCGTGAGGGAGACGAGCTGCTGATTCATTATTCCAAGGACGCTCCAAGAGCCACCAACAAGACGAAGCAGATAATCTGCATGCTGGATGGTAAGCGAAAGCACGGTGGAATGGCAGACCGTCTGAGAGGCATTGTATCTACTTATTATATTGCCAAACAGCTGGGCTATGACTTCCGAATCAACTTTGTCCACCCCTTTCCTTTGATTGACTATCTGGTCCCCAACAAGGTGGATTGGCGCATTTCGCAAGAGGAGCTGTGCTATAACAGTGAGGATGCGGAACCTATGTTCTGTGGCAGTCAGGCAACCCATGTTGAGACTTGGTTTCAAAAGACGTGGATCAGGAAACGTTGTCTCAAAGCGCATAAGCAACTCCACGTATATACCAATGCGCATATTCTGCGCCTCGGCAATCAGTTCCGCAACTGTTTCAATGAGCTGTTCCGTCCATCGGATGCTCTCCAAAAGGCTTTAGATGAGCAGCTGGCCCTGATAGGATCGGAATATGATGCCATGACATTCCGGTTTCAACAGCTTTTGGGCGATTTCATCGAGGAATCACATTTTCTGATTTTATCACCGGAAGAGGCTCAGAAGCTGATGGAGCGTTGTGTTGAGCAGATAGAAAAGCTACATGACAAGCTGAAAGAGAAGAGACGTTTCCTGGTTACCTCGGACAGCGTGCGCTTCCTGAAGTATGCCTCTGAGCGGCTGGACTACGTGTATGTTGTATCTGGCTCGTTGGCTCACATGGATTGGACTGAGAACATTCCGTTTGAGTCAAATCTGAAGTCGTTCCTCGACTTCTACCTGATTAGCAAGGCCCAACGTGCCTTCCTGTTTCAAACGGGAAAAATGTATAACAGTGGCTTCCCGCGCCGCGCCGCGCAGATGGGTGGGGTGCCCTTTAAGCATATCCGCTTCTGACACTCGCAGCCGTCGTTCAACAGGAAAGGTCTTCTGATTGGGGGCTCAGCAGGCGGCGGGAGAGGTAGCGGACGGGATACCACACGGCGAGCCAGCCGATAGCCAGAACGGTGAAGAAGACGATGATCACGTCGCTGTAGTGGACGCTGACGGGATAGGCGTCGACAACGAAAGCCCCCGAGCTCTCGCCCAACGCAACGACTCCAAAGGTTTGCTGAATCCAGCAAAGCAACAACCCGAGCACAATGCCGACAATGGCACCGATGGCGGAGATGAGTCGTCCCTCGAAAAGGAATATCTGCGTAATCTGATGGTCGGTAGCTCCCAGGTTTCTCAATGTCATCACGTCGTCTTTCTTATCAATAATCAGCATGGAAAGGCTGCCGATGATGTTGAAGCAGGCTACCATGAGGATGAATGTCAGGAAGATGTAGGCGATGAATTTCTCAATCTGCATAATCTTGAATGTGTCGGCCTGTTGTTCGTAGCGGTCGAGTACTTGGAACTTGTCGCCTACGATGTCGCGCATCTTTTCTTTTACGTCATCTATGTTGCTCCCGTTCTTCAGTCGTATTTCCAAAGAGGAGATCTCACCTTGCAGCCCGAAGAGCCGGCGTGCAAAGGCGATGGAGGTGATGATATAACTCTTGTCGTATTTGGCCTGGCGCACGGCAAACACCACGCCAGGCGAGATGAGCGAATCGACAACAAAGCCTGAAGCAGGGTCGGAGAGGTCTAACTGTCCTTCGCGCATAGGGGCAAAGATTTTCATGTAGCCAGGGAAGTAGGAACCTGTTCCCATTTCCTGTGCCAGACGTATGCCCATGGTTCCATACTCTAAGTTGGCGGCTTCCAACGAGAACTCGCCTTCGCCGTAGAGAATGTCGTTGATATGGGTCAGTTCCGAAAAATTGTCCTGCACTCCCTTCACGGTCACCATAGCCTGTCGGTCTCTATAGACAGCCAGTGCCTGCTCTTCCACATTCTCCGTCACCACATCGACCTCGTCCAGTTGTTTCAGCTTGACGAGCAGTTCGTCGTCGGCAGGCGCGGTCTTCCCAAGCGTGGGTACCACCTCTATCTGCGGATCGAAGGCTGTGAAGAACGAGGCCACCAAGTCATGAAAACCATTGAACACGCTGAGCACAATGACAAGTGCCATAGTCGCCACAGCCACGCCAATCATGGAGATGGCGGAGATGAGGTTGATGACATTGGTACTTTTCTTGGAGAAAAGGTAACGCCGTGCGAAGTAGAAGGGGAAGTTCATTTCTTCAGGAGTTCATCAATGCGGTCGATATAGTCGAGGCTGTCGTCAATGAAGAAGCGCAATTCGGGTATGATGCGCACTTGTTTTCCCACACGGGTTCCCAGTTCGTAGCGGATGGTCTTGACGTTGGCATTCACGTTCTGCAGAATCTCCTCGCCCTTCTCGCTTGGGAACACGCTCAGATATGCCGTGCAGATACCTAAGTCGGGGCTGACCTTGGCGCGTGTGACACTCACCATCACGCCATGCATCATGCGTGTCTGGCCTTGGAAAATCAGGCTCAGCTCCTTCTGATAGAGCCGTGCTATCTTGTTCTGTCTTGTTTCTTGCATACTCTCTAAAGTTTGTTACGAGTGAGATTTGCTTGCAAAGTTACGAAGAAAAATCGAGATGCCGTAACTTCGTTGATAAAACTTTTGTGTCAGGGAAGCGTCTTTTTGTGCTTCCTGATGATGGTCAGCCCGTCGCGAAGCGGGAGTATCACCTTCTCCACGCGAGGGTCTTTCTGGATGTAGTCGTTAAAGCGGCGGATGCCCACGGTCTGCTGATCGTGGTCATAGGCGGGGTCGGTTACATGTCCGTCCCACAGCGTGTTGTCGGCCAGGATGTAGCCTCCGGGTTTCAGCAGGCTGAGCACCGTCTCATAGGTCTCAACGTAGGTGCGCTTGTCGCCGTCGATGAAGGCCATGTCGAACTCCATTCCGAGTCGCGGAGCCTCCTGATTGGCATCGCCGATGATGAGACTTACGTGCTTGGCAACGGGTGAGTTCTCTATCCACGACCGAGTAAAATCCTCCATCTCATCATTGATTTCGAATGTCCACACCCTGCTGTCGGCCCATTCCTGGGGTTCCTCTTCTTCCAGCTGAGCAAGCCCCTCGGCCATGCATAGTGCTGAGTAGCCGCTGAAGGTGCCCACCTCCAGAATGTGATGAGGCTTCACCATCTGTACCAGCATCTTCAGGAGTCGGCCTTGCAGGTGTCCGCTCGCCATCCGCCCGTGGATGGTGTGGATGTTGGTTGCCCGATAGAGCCTATAGAGATAGTCGGGCTCACGGTCTATATGGTTTGTAATATAGCGTTCAAGTTCTTCTTTCATCCTCGCAGGGCTTCAATGGCCAGCCGGTAACTGTCAAGTCCGAATCCGCAGATAACGCCTCTGCAAACAGCCGAAATCATCGAGTGGTGACGGAACTCTTCGCGTTGGTGAACATTGGAGATATGTACCTCCACCACAGGACTGTCAATCGACTTGATGCAGTCGCGCAGTGCCACGCTGGTGTGTGTGTAGGCTCCAGCATTGAGTACGATGCCGTCGGCCTGGAAACCAACCTCCTGCAAATGGTTGATGAGCTCGCCCTCCACATTGCTTTGGTAATAGCCAATCTCAACGTTGGGGTAACGATCGCGGAGTTCCTTCAGGAAATCCTCAAATCCCCGCTTGCCGTAGATGCCCGGTTCGCGCCGCCCTAACAGATTCAGGTTCGGACCATTGACAATTTGTATCTTCATATCGAAAAAATTTTGCGTTGCCCTCTACTTTTCGTAAATTTGCAGGCAAAAATAAGAAAAATAATGGAAACGAGCAAGGAAAATACGGCAAATATCATCAAACGATACATTCGTTATCTGAAGCTCGAGCGTAATTATTCGGGAAACACGCTTGATGCCTATCAGCACGATGTTACATGCCTGACTGTGTTTGCCAGCCAGAAACAACTGCTGCTGAGCGAACTGCAACTGCCGGATTTGCAGGAGTTCGCATCGTCGCTGCACGACATGGGCATTGGTCCATCCTCTCAGGCACGTGTGCTCTGCGGGGTTCGCTCGTTCTTCCGTTTCCTGAAGATGGACGGGTACAGGGAGGATGACCCGACCGAGCTTCTCGAGTCACCCCATCTGGGCGAGCATCTGCCCGAAGTGCTCTCTACAAAGGAGGTTGATCTTCTGGAGAGTGCCATCGACCTGTCGAAATGGGAGGGGCAGCGAAATCTTGCCATCATCGAGGTACTGTTCTCCTGCGGGTTGCGCGTCTCTGAATTAGTCACGCTCCGGTTGTCAGACCTCTATCTGGACGAGGGCTACATCCGTGTTTTGGGTAAAGGCAGCAAGGAACGACTCGTTCCCATCTCTCAGAAAGCCGTGAAAGAACTGAATCTGTGGTTTAGTGTACGTTGCCACATGAACATCAAGAAAGGCGAGGAAGACTATGTGTTTCTGAATCGCAGAGGTGCTCACCTGACGCGCACGATGATACTTATCATGATCAAGCGGTTGGCGGTGGAAGCAGGAATCCAGAAGACCATTTCGCCCCACACCCTTCGCCACTCGTTTGCGACGGCATTGCTGGAGGGTGGGGCTGACCTTCGTGTCATCCAAGCCATGCTGGGACATGAGAGTATCGGCACGACCGAGATATACACGCATGTCGATACCACCACCCTGCGCGAGGAGATTCTGGAGCACCACCCGAGAAACATCAGGCATTAATTGTCACCACACCTTTTTCTATTACAGGAGTGTACGAAATGAAAGAATTGAAAACTACCGACGAGCGCTTCATGCGGCGCTGCCTGCAACTGGCAGTATTGGGACGGCAGGAGTCGCGCCCCAACCCCATGGTGGGGGCGGTCATCGTTGTGCCTGTCGTGGCCGCTGACGGCAGTCGCAAATGGCGCATCATCGGCGAAGGCTATCATGTGCGTTGCGGCGAGGGCCATGCCGAGGTGAACGCCTTTGCCTCGGTTCGTCCCGAGGATGAGCCGTTGTTGCGCCAAGCCACCATCTATGTCAGTCTGGAGCCCTGTGCCCATTACGGGAAGACCCCTCCCTGCTGCGACCTCATCGTCAGCAAGGGCGTGCGACGTGTGGTGGTGGGGTGTGTGGATTCCTTTGCCAAGGTGCAGGGGCGCGGCATACAACGAATCCGGGAGGCTGGTATCGCCGTTACCGTTGGCGTGCTCGAAGATGAGTGCCGCTGGCTCAACCGCCGTTTCTTTACCTTCCACAATGCCCATCGCCCCTATATCATTCTGAAATGGGCTCAGATGCGAGACCGGACGGGATTGCCAGTAATCGACGACAATGGACAGGCGGCAGCCATCTCCACCCCGTTCACCAAGATGTTGGTTCATCGGCTGCGTGCCGAGGAGGATGCCATCCTGGTGGGGCGCACCACCTATGAGCGTGAGCATCCACGCTTGGATGTTAGGAAGTGGAGCGGAAAATCGCCCGTAAGAATGGTTCTTACCAACGGTAGATCCGTCAACAAAGCTTCTATAAAAGCGTTTGTTTCTGAAGATAGCGACATCTTCTGTGGCAACATTGACGAGGTGCTCCAGGAGTGTGTTGGTAGGTCTTTGCAATCATTGGTGGTAGAGGGGGGACTGAAGACATTGCAGTCGTTCCTTGAGCGCGATCTTTGGGACGAGATACGTGTAGAGACTTCGCCCCAATGTGTGGATTGTGGAACCCCTGCTCCTGTTGTTCCGGCTGATGCGGAAGTGTATGGAAGGGAGTCGTGGGATGGCAACGAGATTCTGCTGCTGAGGCGCGGCAACAAATTAGCGAAAACAGAAACGTTCTCTACGCTGGTCTCCCAGCTCTCCACGCTCTACCCTCGCGGTGAGGCACGGGCTATGGTACTGATGCTGTTGGAAGATGCCTTCCATCTCTCTACAAGCGACGTGCTGACAGGGGGAATAGAGAACCTGTCGGCAGCGGACCAATACTTGCTCTCGCGCCTGATGACCCGCCTGAAGACAGGCGAACCTCTGCAGTACGTGTTGGGGACGACCCAGTTCCTCGGACTTACGTTCAAAGTGGCGCGAGGAGTGCTCATCCCCCGCCCCGAGACGGCAGAATTGTGTGAATGGATTGCTGAAAGCGAGAAATGGCGTGTGGAGAACTTCCGGCAACAGGAAGAGCGTGTGGCACGTGGTTTCAACATACTGGATATCGGCACGGGCTCCGGCTGCATCGCCTGCTCGCTGGCTGCCAGGTTGCAGGGTTCTCATGTCACGGCCTGGGATCTATCCTCCGATGCGCTCGACATAGCCCGTGAGAATGCGATTGCAAACGAGAGTGATGTGGAATTCCAGCTGCAGGATGCACTTTCGCCACCCGATGACCATGAGAAGTGGGATGTAATGGTATCCAATCCGCCATACATCTGCCGCAACGAGATGTCGGCGATGGACAGCAATGTATTGGAATGGGAGCCCCACATGGCTTTGTTTGTGCCCGACGAAGACCCTTTGCGCTTCTACAGGGCCATCGCCCACTATGCCAAGAATGCCCTGAAGAAGGGGGGGGCGCTGTATTTTGAAATCAACCCGCTCTACGTGGATTCACTCTGTGGGATGCTCGCAGATACTGGGTTCACCGATGTTGAAGTCAAGAACGACCTCTTTGGCAAGCAGCGCTTTGTGAGGGCATACAAGAAAAACTAACTGGAAACAATGGAACAGGAAATCAACGAACAGCAAGCATTGCAGAAGCTGATGGCACTCTGTGCGCGTGCCGAGCACTCTTCGGGAGAGATGCTCGACAAAATGCGGCGGTGGAAGCTCGACGAGCCTGTTCAGGCCAGCATCATGGAACGGCTTGTGTCTGAACATTATGTTGACGACGAGCGTTATGCGCGTGCCTTTGTCAACGACAAAATCACGTATAACCAATGGGGACGGCGGCGCATCGACCAGGCCCTTTGGCAGAAAGGCATCGACCAAGACCTGCGCAAGAAAGTGCTTGACGAGGTAGATGACGAGACTTATCTCGCCGTGCTGCGCCCATTGCTGAAGGCAAAAGCCCGCACGGTGAAAGCCTCTTCCGACTACGAACACACGATGAAACTGGCTCGTTTTGCGCTTGGGCGCGGTTTTTCGTATGATCTTGTCCGACGTTGTCTGCCCGATGCGGAGGACATGGAATGCGACTGAAAAAACGAATAGAAATGTTTCAATAACACAAAAATTGCCCTATAAAACGTTCATTCCAACAAAAAAACAGGAAAAATGTTTCTTTTTCATAAAACTTTTTTTACCTTTGTCCCACTAACCTTTTAAAAAAAGAAAAAAATGTTCTCGTTTTCTGTACTTGCAGATATCCTGAAATACTCTTTGAGCAGCCTGTTCTGGGGTATTTTTATCGCAGCAGCCTGCATGGGACTGTTTGTCTTCCTCATCAAAGGCTGGTACAAGAATGCCATGTTCACTCCTATTAGCTACATCATAGGAGGAGTGTTGTTCCTGCTGCTTTCTTTCCAGTGTACCTTCATTGTCGGTGCGTTGAAGATTATCAGCACAACCGACCATTACGAAGCCGAGGTGCAAACGATGATGGAACAGTATTACCGACCCTTCCAGGAGATTTCCGAGGAACAAGCCGATGAAGCTATTCAACAATTGATCAACGAGTTCCCCTTGCTTGAACACTATATCTCCGGCGGAGAGTTTACCGGTTGGAATGCAGAACAACTGCCGCACGCCATTGCTGAGGAGATGCGCTCATTCATGCGCAATTACATTCTGCGAAGACTGCTTTGGTGTCTTGGATTCGTTGTCGTGGGTGCTGTAGCCGTCATCAAGACCATGGACCTGCAGCGAAACATCAACCGAGCAGATCGCCAGTCGCGTAACCGTACTGATAGCAGCCGGTCATCGGCTCCCAGTAGCTCACGCCAACGGGTAGGGTCGCGCAGAAGAAGAGTGTGATGCAACTTGAACCAATTCCTTGAAAAGAAACTATATTCAAATAAATAAAAACAAACTATGGCACAAACAAGTTTTTGCAACAGCAACCACATCCTTGTTGGACTGGGTGGTACTGGAGGTAAGATTCTCCGCGCGTTCAAGATGCGCATGTTTGAGGAATTTCCTACACAGGAAGAACGTAAGAAACAGCCCGTGGCTCTGCTCTATGTGGATTCCACGGACGAGATGATGCCGCAGGACGGAAAGGCCCGCGCCGATTTCCGCGTTATGGGACAGGATGCCTCGTTCACTCGTAATGAGTTCCTGAACATCAAGGCTGTAGATGTGGAACATATTCTTGACCACATCGGCAACTATCCGTCAGTAAAGGGTATCGTTGAAAACGTTGGCGCAGTGAAGTCTGCCATCGGTTCTCTCGGACAGGCAGCCGGACAGAAACGCCGTGCCGGTCGTCTGCTCTTTGCCGCTAATGCAGTGGGATATGTCAACAGCCTGCGCGATGCATATGCACGTTGCGAACATATCTCAGGTGACTCCAGTAAGACAACCATACATATTTTCGCTGGTCTGGCAGGTGGAACGGGCTCTGGTTCTGTCATCGACGTAACCACACAGACCCGCAAGACATTCCCCAATGCCAAGATACTCGTCTATGCCATGATTCCGGAGATGAACCTCCCGAAGAGCGACATGGACCAGGGACGCTACTATCAAAACGGATACGCAGCCCTGAATGAGCTGAACGCCCTGCAAGCAGGACGCTGGTTCCCGCACGATGTGACAGGCAACGGACCTGCCAAACTGCAAAACGACCGCGTAAAGGGTGTTGCAGACGGTCTGACGGTCTATAGCAACGTCAACGAGAACGGACTGACCATCAACTCGTTGAGAGAACTGCCAAAGATTGTAAGCGACTATGTCTTTGCACGTGTGTTCTTTGTCAATGAGGGCGACTCTGTGAATGAGGACATTGTACGCGCATACAACTTTGAGAACATGGATGACTTTGCTTACGAGTACGACGAAACCGCCAATGCCGGAGCCGACGGCCGTATTCCTGTAGCACGCACCAAGAAAGTGAACTCCTTCGGTATCAAGCGTGTCATGTATCCCGAGCTGCGTGTACTGAAGCACATCACCTACACGGTGGGTGAAAGCGTGCTCTATCAGTTCAAGTATAACAACTGGCGCGAGAACCAGGGATTTGTCAATGAGGAGCGCAACAAAGACTACCGAAAGGACTACCTGAACAAGGACAACATGCAGAACTGGATGTTGGATGACATGCACCTTACATACGAACAGAAGATACTGGAAAGTGACAAGGACGAGCAGACCTTCAACGACTATTGGCATGACAAGGCCATCGGCTATGCCGAGGAAGCCAAGCGGGCCAGCTGTCCGCTGAACGAACTCGACAACATCATGGGCGAGTTCTACAACAACCACTTCCGTGAGGAAGGTGTTGAGGCCTTCTATACCGGCAAGGAGAAAGCCATTCCTGAAATTGCACGTGAGGTACGCCGCAAGGTGGAACATGAACTCTTCAACAAGTGGAAGATTGGCGATGTCTCTATCGTTGAGCTGCAAAAGGTCTCCAAACTGCTTCTGGAGCGCATGGGAGAAATCCGTCAGGAACTGGAAGCCAAGTCCAAGGAGGAAAAAGAGAACTACGAAGCCATTGATGCCGACCGCCAGGACAATGTCGCAGAATGGAGCAACCTCGGTATTCTGCAGCGCATGGTCAACGTTGGCGCACGCCGCTATGCAGAGCATCAGGACATTCTGACCGACTATTATACGGCCAAGACAAAGCTCGTGGCTTGGGAGTTTGCCAAGAAACTGGCCGCACGCATTTTCGTGGAACTTGGAAAGATGGATGCCGACATCTCTGTCTTCGGTCAGAAAATCAATGATGCCATTGAGGAAACAGAGAAGCTTGTTACCGCACAGAACAAGGTCAACAAGGGCTTGGAAGACATGCGTGGTGCCATCATCGAGGTAAGCGAAGACGAAGCCATGAGCGAGTTTGAGGTAGAAGTGAAGGTTGACAAGGTTGACATGCCGAACATCGCACGCCAACTGCGCGAGACCATCCTACCGCAAAGCGAGTTCACCACCTTCGGACATCTTGCCAACGATATCAGTGTTGACGACATCAAGGATGCTTTCGATGTGAAGCTCTCACAGATTGTGAAGACCAAGCATGATGAAAAAGCTGAGAGCGATAGTAAGGTCCTCGGCCTCAACATCCTCACCCAGCTGCAACAGAAGCTGAAGACGGATGACGACATCAAGGCTTTTGCCACGAAGATTGTCAACCAGAGCGGTGTTTATCTGAAACTCAACAACGATCAGATGCAGCTCCACCTGCGCAATAACGAGGGCAACCTGAGTCCGACGAACCCCGCCAGCATCAACAAGAAGGCCATCTTGGTCAGCATTCCCTCACCCGATGAGAACGAAGGTCTGAAGAAGTTTGCCGACAAGCTGGAGGAAGCTTTCAAGAACTCATTCAACCAAAGCACATCGCGTACAACGATTACCATCAACCGCAAGAGCCCGCGCAAGGATGAACTGAGCATTATCACCGTTGCTTACTGCTTCCCTGTTCGCGCCATCGAATGGATGGGCCCGTACAAAGAGCGTTATGAGCACTTCCTGCACACAGGCAATCAGGCCACCGATGCCGGCAACGCCATCCTGTTACACAGCGAGGGCGACGGCTCACAGCTGCCTTCACTCTTCGCCGTGGACAATGCCGAGGAAATCGCCCGCAAAGCCATCGAAGAGGAAGAAAGACGCAAGGCTGCCGAAGAAGCTGCCAAGATGCAACAACAGCAGAATCCATTCGGACAGCAACAGCAGAACCCATTCGGACAGCAACAGCAGAACCCATTCGGACAGCAGCCGCAGAATCCATTCGGACAACAGCCGCAGAATCCATTCGGACAGCAGCCGCAGAATCCATTCGGACAGCAGCCGCAGAATCCATTCGGACAACAGCCGCAGAACCCATTCGTACAGCAGCCGCAGACACCTGTTGTCCAAGTTTACATGCACGTCAACGGACAGCAGTATGGTCCCTTCAACTACGACCAATGCAAACAGTACGCACAGCAGGGATTCTTCACTGCCCAGACCATGGTATGGATGGACGGCATGCCCGCTTGGGCTCCCGCAGGTCAGGTGCCTCAGTTGCAGGCGCTCTTTGCACCGGCAACGCCTGCTTCGGGTGCAACTCCTCCCCCCATGGGCGGCTCGACTCCTCCTCCGATGATGTAATTGGAGGAGGCCAAGAGTCTCTTATATATAATAAGGTATAAACAAACAATCAATAAAAGCAAAAACAATGGCAACAAGAAGTAGTGAACGTCTGCGTTACAGATATGGTATCTGTCTGAATGACAACTGTCCCAAGTGTAAAGAAAAAGAAGTACAGGAAATCCCTGCCCGCAAGGATTTCGTATGCTCTAACCCTGAGTGCGGCAAGCCTCTCCGCGAGTGTCCGCCTCCCAAGAAGGGCATGAACACGAAGCTCATTGGTGGTATTGTGGCCGCGCTCGTTGTAATTGGCGGTGGCGCAGGTGCCTTCTTCGCAATGGGTGGCGATGATGCTGAAAAGAAAGAGCCCGTGAAGACTGAGGTTCCCGCAGAGAAAGTAGATACAGTAGCCACACCTGCCACTGAGGTAGCAGAGGCTCCCGCAGAGAAGAAGGCAGAAGAGACGAAGCAGGAAGCCCCCAAGCCAGAAGTCGCTAAGGCTCCGGCTGACAAGCCTGCTGCACCGAAGGCCGTAACCAACGGGCGGGGAACTGTCAATCTCGGCTATGCAACCTATTCTGGCGAGTTGCGCAATGGCAAACCAGACGGAGCGGGCGTGATGACATTTAAGAGCAGTCATAAGGCTGGCCGGAACTTCAAGACAGGAGAAGATGTTTATGGAGAGCCGGGCGAGACGGTAGATGGTGTCTTCAGCAATGGATTCCTCCAGGTGGGAACCATTTCCAAGAAGGACGGAAACGTTATCAAAATTAAGTACTAAGGAAATCAAGACAAGGAGGAGAACGAATGAAGTTCAAACCGATGTTCATAACCCTGATGTCGCTGTTGCTGACTTGCCAAATGCAAGCTGGCACAGCGACATTTGCCACTCAGCGGCTGCAGGGCATGGCCAGTTACCTGAAGCTCTCGCAGTTAGATACCCTGCAGACAGGAGTCTGCGAAGCCTATAGGTATCAAGGTCGCACGTTGGTCGTGCGTGTCAATGAGTGGGGCGAGGTGGAACACATCGGATTGAAGCTCTTCCCCTCCGCCTTGCGAGTGATCTATCCTTCACCCATCTATGATTTCTTGGAACGTTATCTCCTGGAGCGCAATGCATCACCGAGAGAGACGGAAACTGGAACAAAGATGGGGTGGGACAAGGTTCACTTCGGTGTTGGAACAGCGGCCACAGCCTTGTCATTAGATTCTACGGCAGAGTTCTCGGAAAACCATGTTGACTTAAAGGTGTATCGAGTGGAATGGGCTGTCAATGGCCAGGTGAAGTTGCAGTTCTCCTTCGATATGGACTACCAACTGATGTCGGGTTGCACAGAGATTGAGTTGGAAAAAAGATTCCTGCATATCCTTTCCCGCCAGAAGACACTTGCCGTTATTCCGTCGGCCCTGGAATTTCCTCATGATGCAAATGAGTACGTGTATAAAGGAGGAACTTTTATTTCCTCGAAAGTGCGTGGCGACCGTTATTACACCAAGCAAGACGGACAATGGCATCTTGTGTCGTCCATGAACCGTCCGACTCAGTCCATCGCCAATGTGCTGCTGGATGCAAACAGTGACCCGCGCATCGGGCTTACCGTGGTTTCTGATCAGTATGGGTACAATACAGACTCCCTTCATACCACATACCGGCAGTTCCTGCAGCAATGCATCAATGAGGGCTGTGAACCTTATTACGGCATGAAGACCAAGGAAACAGGCAGCTATACAGGAACCGTTTTCTTGGTCAACCGAAAGGGAGGGTATCTTCACATGCTCAGCGTACGAGTGCCTACCACTGTAGTTACTGCGCCTGAGTTGAGCATTGTCTTTGGACGGTTATACACCTATATTCCATTGTTTAATGTCTCCACAAGGATACTGAATCCCAATGATTATCAAACCTATCAATGAATGACTCAATGAAAAGATTCACAACGATATTGCTTTTGATGGTGTCTGCTGTCATTTGTTTTGCACAGTCGCTGGATGAGCGCAAACGGCAGATAGCCGAGATCAAAAAGAGCGGCAACTATATCTATGCCGACGAAACAGCCATGTCTGAGCAGGAGGCTTTTGACAGAGCAGAAGAGAAGCTATACGCTCACATCAACGCGTACATCATGAAGATGAAGCAGTCTGATGAGGGTATCCAACCCAATGAGATTTTCAATGTTGAAAAGATAGAGATACCGCGTGCCAATCTGTTCCGCGCTTTCCTCTATGTGAAGAATACAGAGATTCTATCTGACCCAAACGCCTCCTCGGAAGTTGAGCCGGAAGCCGCTCCAGACCCTCAGGAGAGCGCACTGCCGGAGGAACCCGTACAGGAAGAAGTTGGAGATCCGCGTGCTCAGGCACTCTCAGCCATCTTAGGCTTCGAGACTTTTGCACAGATGAGAGCAGGGTTGGCCGATATGAAACAGCAAGGCAAGGTGAAAAGCTATGCCATGTACAAGGATCTTGCCCATCCCGAGGAATTCATCCTGATCATCTTCGATGCTGACGGAAATATCCGTACCGTACTGGGTGAGGGTAAGAATCGTATGAACTTGAAGACCAACACCGCCGATGACATCCATAACTATAAAGGCTTGGGAGCCGTCGGTGTGAAGATTTAATGGGAGATTTATAAAAAAAGACAGATATGAAAAGAATTCTATTATCAGTATGCCTGATTTTGACGATGGCATTCAATGCCGATGTAAATGCCGTCAACGTCACGATAACGACTCAGCAGAGTGGCTATAATAATCAGGCACTGCTACAAACGATGCAATCCAATTTAGGTCGTGTGCTGACCGAGATCAACGCCGCCCATCAGGAAAAACGTGACCTGAACCTCGCCGGTCTGCCCATGGACGACTATTCCAAGCGTATGCTGACCAACATTTGGAGCAACATGCACTTCTACTGCGATGACGAGGAGGTTGTTGAAGAAGGACTGCCCCTGCAGAGTGGTATGCTCATGCAGAACATCGCCTATATTGTTGAGCCCGATGACGAAGCTTTCGAAAGCCAGCAGTTGCAGATGGGGTGTGTCGAGTTCGACAAGAGCGGTCAGATTACCGACTTCCGCTTTTCGCTTGATGTCCATACTGCTGCAACCTTCGGCCAGTGTCAGGATGTCGTAGAGACAGAACGTCGTATGAAAATTCTGAAGTATGTTGAGCATTTCCGCACGGCCTATTGCCAAAAAGACCTTGCCACCCTTCGCCAGGTGTTCTCTGACGATGCTCTCATCATCACGGGTAACGTGGTAGAGAAGTATGACAAGGAAACAGGCATCTCGGCAGCTAGCGTGACCTACAAGAAACAGAACAAGGAAGAATACCTCAGCAGCCTCTCGCGTGCCTTCGCGCGTAATAAATATATAGAGGTGAAGTTCAGTCAGATTGGTGACCGTGGCATTCAGGATGAATGTGGTGGTATCACCCGTTCCAAGAACAATCCCAACATGTACGGCGTCACATTGTTCCAGGAGTGGAAGTCTTCACGCTATAGCGATGAGGGCTATGTCTTCCTGCTTTGGGACTTTACTGACGAAGAACGCCCCGTCATTCATGTGCGCACTTGGCAGCCAGAGTATGTCGGAGGCAAAAAGATGTCCGAAGAGGAGATTTTCTCTCTGAGTGACTTTGAACTTTAAAAAAAACGAACAGCATGAAGAGAAATATCACCAAGAGCAAGTCCAGAAGCTGGGGACAATGGTTTCTATGCAGCTGCTTACTTGCCTTACTTCCGATAAGTGTCAGTGCGCAGAACTCCATCTTCAGCATTGAAGAGGTTCCCGCCATGACACAAAACGACGTGACGCTTGAAAACAAGTCCGTTGCCGTGTTCATCTCCAAGGACGACAATCTTGTCATCACTTCTTCCAACCACTCAGACGTTGTTACCGAACCCAAGAAGATGGAAAACGGACGCTATGGCATTGAAGTGACCTGCAACATGGAAAAGGGAGCAGATGTCAGCCGTACATTCTCCATCCGAATCCAAGGTTCGACCCTGAACGGTGAGAAGAAGAAGGCCATGAGTGCAGGCAAGCGTTTCTTCTTTGAGGTGGATGCCGTTGAGCACATGCTGGGATTCATCTACCCTGACACGCGCAACATCCTCTATCCTGTGGATGGTAAGGCGTGCATCGAGTTCAACATTCCCGACTACATCAGCGACCTCAAGGTTGAATGCAGTCAGGAGTTGCGAGGAAAAACCACAGAAAAGAAGGAGAATGGCATCAAGGTCATTTCCCTTGAACTCGATGCTAACCTCCTGACGGAATTCCTGAACCATGTCAATGAGGTTCAGAGCCAGCTCGTCAAGAAAACGATGGAATACAACGCCCTGAAAAAGGAGATTGACGAGAAAGCCAGTGACGCGAGCTACGACATTGATGCCGCGGAGGCCAAGGAGAAGGCCCTGAAAGAGGAACTTGAGCAGGCTCAGAAGAATGCTCCGGCAGCCTTTGTCCGACTGGCCGCTAAATCCTCCAACACGGTCTATCTTGAAGTAGAGAAGTTGAAAGCACTCGGAGCGAAGAGCAAGCTCACGGTCAACGTGACCGATGCCTTGCATACAGAGAAAGTCTTTACGGGTAAATTCGAGGAGATGCTCAGTCAGGCCAACACATACCGTGCACAGCGCGACTACAAGCTTGCCAAGCAGCATTATGAGAGTGCGGCGCAGGCTGCCGATGCCACGGCTGCCGACAAGCAGACTGCCACGGAGAGTGCCGCCAAGATGGAAACCCTTGATGCCGTGAAAAGCGAGACCGACTTCCTGACCGGCAAACTTTGGGAATTCACCCACAGCAATATGCGAATCAACAAGAACGAGCTCAACGTCCTCATTGATGACATCATTGAGCACAACCGCGCCTTGTATGCCGAAACACAAGACCAATACTACCTCGACGAAGCAAGCCGTCTTGAGAAAGAGAAAAGCAAGGTGGGATTTGTGCTGAAAGGCCGTTTCGTCATCAGCGAGTACAAGGGAGGATCGCTTGAGGAAGTGCCCGTCACCAACGTGCGCATCTATGGTTCACAAAGTTCCAACTGTGACGATATGGACAATCCGAAGTATCCTTCCAAGGGTGAAATCATTGAGACGGTCACTGCTTCCGACGGCCGCTTCAGCCTCAATCTCCAGGCCGGCGAATACAAGACCATCATCTTTGAGGCCATTGGCAACAAAGACATCAAAAAGAACAAGCACGTAAGTGTGGAGGGACGCACTGATGACCGTAATGTCAAGATTCGCTTCCCCAAAGATTAATCAAATTTTATCATAAGTCAAACTATTTAAATTAAAACAACATGAAAAAAGTTTTTTCGCTGATTATTTGCGCATTGGCAATTGGAATGCTGATGCCTCAGCAAGCTAACGCACAGAAAAAAGAAAAAGCAAAGAAAGAGAAGAAAGCTTTCGTATGGGAAATGCCTGAACTGACCAACAACGAGGCCATTGATAAGTATCTGCTCACCTGTGACACACTGAACACGTCCATGAGAGAGTTCAGCGATGATATCACCTTCTATGAAGTGGCAAAGATTGAGGTCATCGGTGAAGACGGTGAGAAGGAAATCAAGTATAGCGTAGTGGATGCCGAGGGCAATCTGCGCAGTTCCAACCTTGCTTTCAAGCAGAACATGCAGATTATCATGGCCTATCCTAAGATTGCCCTGCAGATGGCTAACGTCATGGCACTGGAAGCTGGTGCTGTAGCTGCAGCTCCCAGTCTTGGTTTAAAGGCTCTCTCATACAGCAAGTACATCAAGGCTGGTCCCAAGATGTGCAGCGAGGGTGGTGCTGAGATGAAGGAGATCTACAAGCGTGCCCGTGCCCAGGCCAAGCAAATCAAGGCTCTGAAGGCTGGTAACATCGACGACATTGAGGCCAACAACCCAGAAGTTGCTGCCGGCAAGATTGATGCTGGTGCCGCATCCATCCGCACCATCGCCATGCAGAAGAAGGACTATGAGGAGCAGTTCGGCAAGATTACTGCTCAGGACAAGGAAAATCCCGTTTCTGACTTTGACGTTCCCGAAGAGGAAGTTTAATTGAAAACATGGACGTGCCTATAGTGACTGGTGTCATATAGGTATTGTAGAAAAGCAAGACAGAGTAACCGGTTGCGGTTACTCTGTCTTTTCTTATGATGCCCTTGCAGTTGGGCAAGCATGATATTTTCCTTATACGTATTCGCTGAAGTCGGTGAGCCGCATATCGCCCTTGCGCAGGAATGTGTCGTGGAAGGCGAGTGCCGCACGCATATGCTGTGGCTCATGGCCTACAGGGGCAATGTGCTTCAGGTAGTCGCGCAGCAACGGACGGTAGTCGGGGTGCGCGCAGTTCTCGATAATCTCATAGGCACGGCGCACGGGGCCCTTTCCGCGCAGGTCGGCGATGCCCTGCTCCGTGGCGATGATATCGACATCGTGTTCCGTTGAGTCCACGTGGCAGCACATGGGTACGATGGCAGAGATCTTGCCTCCCTTGGCGGTTGACGGAGTGGTGAAGATGGAGATATAGCCGTTTCGCTCGTAGTCGCAAGAGCCACCGATTCCGTTCATCAATGCCGAGCCGCACACGTGGCTGGAGTTCTCGTTGCCGTAGATGTCGCATTCCAGCGGCGTGTTGATGGCGATGACACCCAGCCGGCGAATCACCTCTGGCGAGTTGGCAATCTCGCTCTGTCGTATGGTCAGGTGCTTGGAGAAGTAGTCCATGTTGTCATAGACGCGATGCAGGGCCTCATTGGTAACGGTCATGGCCGTGGCAGAGGCAAATCCGATGCGTCCTTCGAGCATATAGTCGATAGCGGCATCCTGCACCACCTCTGAATAGACGTTGAAGCGCGGTATGAGCTTGCTGGTGCCCAGGGCCTTGAGCACGGCATTGCCCGTTGTGCCGACACCGCTCTGAATGGGCAGGAAGTCCTTGGGGATGCGCCCCACCTTCATGTCGTTGGCCAACAGGTCGGCCACGTTCATACCGATTTGCATGATCTCGTCGTCGGGATCCTTGAAGGCACGTGCCTCTTCGGGGATGTTGCTCTCGATGACTCCGACGATTTTCTTGGGGTCGATGCTCACATAGTCTTTTCCGATGCGGTCGTAGGGCGAATGGATGTCCATCACCTCGCGGCAGTCCCACACCTCGCGCGGTTCCCAGGTGTCGTGCAGGAAGCGTGAGCAGGGCTTATGGAACTGGTTATGCTCGATGATGATGCGCTTGGCCAGTCGCGCGATGGTTGTCACGATGCCGCCTGCCGAGGTCAGGAACGCCTTGCATTCGGTCTCGCCCTCTTCCATGTCGCTCACCTCGATAATGGCCCAATCCACTTCGCCATAGAAACCGCGGCGCAGACGCTCTGCCATGTGACCGAGGTGCATGTCCTCATAATCTACCTCGCCCAGATTGGTGTGCGTGCGGAAGTCCTTGTTCGTAGAGAACGGAGCGCGGAAGCGCAGAGCCTTGGCTGCTGCCATGTCGCCTTCTACGCTCTGACAGCTCGACGCACCCGTCAGGATACCCACGCCAAACTCTTCTCCCTGCTCGTGCAAGCGGATGGCCCGCTTGGAGAGCTCACGGAAGATCGCCTTGGGGTTACCGTTGGGGGTGAAGCCCGAGAGAGCCAGCATGTCTCTGTCCTTAATCATTTCGGCGGCCTCTTGTGCCGTTATTCTTCTGTATGCCATTTGTCTTTATCAAGATTTCGTTCAAACAAACATCAATATCCTACGGGATGGTTCAGTTCCAGATAGCTGGTCTCCGGCAGTTTCAGCTCTTCCTGCAAGGCCTCGAACATCATGGTGGCACGTGCAACGGTCTTCAGTCCCAATGCTGTGCAAGCCAGATAGATGTTCTGTGAGACATAGCCAGCGTCCATGCCACCGAACTTGTCGTTGGGGGAACGGTCGGAGTCCTTGGTACTCACCAGTAACAGCGAGATGGGGGCATCCTTGGCAAACGTCTGTCTGCCGGCAATGTCAGCACGCAGGTCCTTGGTACTCACTTGGTGCAGCGTGTTTGTCTTCGGCTGGAAGAGATACGCACCCTTGGCACCGCAGACATAGACCTTGATATCCTGCATGTTGATGGCGGAGGGAGCGGTAATCTTGCCCGTTGCGGGGTCGCTGATACCACAAGCCGCCCACAGCAACGTGGAGAGCGTCTGTAGGTCCACCTCCTTGTCTGTCTGGTATTCGCGTAGCGAGCGACGTTTCTGCAACGCCTCGCCCAGCGTCATCGACAGTTTTCCTACCTCGGGCTGTGGCAGAGCAATCGTCTCCTGTGCCCGCATGCTTCCACCCATCAACAGAAGGGCAAAAGCCAAAAGCATCATCTTTTTCATTTTCTTATCCTGTATAAATCGCTGCAAAAGTACTAAATTTCCATGAAATGAGGATAAAAGTCTTTCGAAAAACGAAAGAATTTGCCATTTCTCGTAAATATGTGAGCCGTTTGAGGGTTGTTGTCAAGAAAAATCAGCAAAATTGACACTCGTAGCCTTGCAATTTCCACCGTTTGTTTCTTGTTCTCGTTGAAAATGATTAACTTTGCAACGAACTAAAGACAACAGCATTATGGCACATCACCCCCTTTGGTCAGATGAATACTGGTTGCTCTTGATGCAACTGTATCTGAAGAAACCTGTTGGCGTGAAGCCGCTCTACTCGCGGCTGATGGTGGAACTGAGCTTGGAACTGCATATCGAGCCGCAATTTCTTTATGCCCAGATGTTCCGCTTGCGCAGCATCGACACGCCACGCATCGAGAAGCTGTGGAACGACTTCGGCCGCAACCCGAAGAAGCTGAGCCGTGGCGTGAAGCTGCTCAGGCAGAAATTGGGATACGCCGACCTGTTCTACGACGGCGTGGCTGTGAATGAGTCGTTTGAGCTCGACTTCAAACCCATTCCCTCCTTGCAGCCCAAAGAGGGAAAGGAACCGACCAGGCAAGAGCAGCAGTTCGCCCTGCTCACACCCGTGATGCTGATACTGATACTCGACCAATACTTCCGGCTGACCCCCATCACCATGGTGGAGGAGACCCCCGAGGTACAGGAACTGTCGAAGCTGCTCAAGCTGAAGCCGGCAACGGTGTGCGAGGTCATGGATGTCTTCCAGTTTTGCGACCCCTATCTCGACCGCGGCGACCTGATGATTACTCCGCTGTTGGCTCCCTGTCAGCAGATCTGGAACCGCTACGGCAACGACAATCCGCAAAAGCTGGCGGCACTGGCGGCACAACTGAAGGAGTACTTCCTGTAGGATGAGGGAGCGAACCCTCTCCAACTCCCCCAAGGGGGAGAGAAAAGATAAATAATTATGCAGAAGCTGATACAAACACAGAAGCAGGAACAGAAGCTCTCACAGCGGCTCTCACAGCAGCAGATGCTGCAAGTGAAGTTGCTGGAGATGCCGCTGACGGAGTTCGAGGAAAGTGTCAATGCAGAGTTGGACGACAACCCTGCATTGGAGACCACCTCGCCCGACGATGCCCTCTATGACGGAGACGAGCGCAACTCCGAAGGCTCCGGCGAGGAGAGCTTCGAAGAACAGACGGAGCGCGAGGAGCGCGAAGATGCCCTGGATTCGGCACTGGAAAACATCGGACGCGACGACGAGATGCCCGAGACATACAGTGCCTATGGCAGGGAGTCATCAGGTGCCGACTACGAAGAAATGGTATATGGCGACACGGTATCGTTCTACGACAAGCTGAAAGAACAGATGAGCGAGGAGAACCTCACCGACGAACAACAGGAGGTGATGGAGTATCTCATCGGCTCGCTCGACGATGACGGCTACCTGCGGAAAGATATGGAAAGCATCTCCGACGAGCTTGCCATCTATCACAACATCGACATTTCCGTTTCCCAACTGCAGGAACTGCTGCGCTTGCTGCAGACATTTGACCCTGCTGGCATCGGAGCCCGCAACCTGCAGGAGTGCCTGCTGCTGCAAATCGAACGAAAGGAACGAGATGCGAGGGACGAGATGCGAGAGACGATAGACTTGCTCCACGACCTGATTGCCAACCACTTCGAGGCGTTTATCAAGAAACATTGGCACAAGATACAGGAGAACATGAACCTCTCCGACTATCAGGTGGAGCAACTGCAACAGGAAATACGCCGACTGAACCCCAAGCCAGGAGCCTCGTTGGGTGAGACTCAGGGAAGAAGTCTGCAACAGATTACACCCGACTTCATCATCGATACGGCCGATGACGGCACCATCTCCTTCTCCATCAACAGTGGACAGGTGCCCGAACTGAAGGTGTCGCCATCGTTCATGGAAATGGTGGAGGCCTATAAGAACAACAAGGACGGCATGAGCCGGCAGACAAAGGAAGCCCTGCTCTATGCCAAGGAGAAGGTAGATAAGGCTCAGGGCTTTATCGAAGCCGTGAAGCAACGACGCCATACGCTCTACATCACGATGAAAGCCATCATCGACTGGCAGCGACGCTACTTCCAAGACGGTGACGAGGCCGACCTGCGACCGATGATCCTGAAGGACATTGCCGACAAGACGGGACTCGACATTTCCACCGTCTCGCGCGTCTCAAACGTGAAATACGCTCAGACCCGCTGGGGAACATTCCCCCTGCGCCATTTCTTCTCCGACGGCTACGTGACAGAGGACGGTGAGGAGATGTCAACCCGCAAAATCAAGATTGCCCTGAAAGAGCTCATTGCCCAAGAAGATAAACGAAAACCACTCAGCGACGAGGTGCTGACCAAGCAGATGGCCGAACAAGGCTATCCCATCGCACGCCGCACCGTGGCCAAGTATCGGGAGCAAATGGGCATTCCCGTCGCAAGACTGAGGAAGGAATAGGGAATAGGGATGAGGGATAAAGGATGAGGGATGAAAGAGGAAGGATTTTTACCCTTTTAAAGAGACAACAGCATGAACAACGATAAGAAAATGATATGGGTGGCCAAGTTGGTGAGCATTGCGTTCACCCCCTTCTACCTGCCATTGATCGGACTGGTTATTCTCTTCCTGTTCAGCAACCTGCGCTATCTGCCGTGGGGCTATCAGCTGAACGTTCTGTTCATGGTCTATGTCTTCACCATTCTGCTGCCCACCATGCTCATTCGCATCTACCGCCGCTATCAGGGATGGAACCTGATGGAACTCGGCAGGAAGGAACGACGCATTGTGCCCTACATCATCTCCATCCTCTGCTATTTCACCTGCTACTACGTGATGAGCACCTTGCGCATCCCACATTTCATGGGGAGCATTCTCGTCACAGCCCTCATGATACAGGTGCTCTGCGCCATCATCAACGTGTGGTGGAAAATCTCCACCCATTCCGCTGCCATCGGAGGAGTGGCGGGGGCCCTGATTGCCTTCTCCATGTTCTTTTTCTTCAACCCCGTGTGGTGGCTCTGCCTGGTTCTCCTCTTGTCGGGCTTGGTCGGCACCGCCCGCATGATACTTCGTCAACATACGTTGGCACAGGTAATCCTGGGATTCCTCCTGGGCTTCTTCTGCGCCTTCTTCATCATATTGATTTTCTAAACTGTAAACCGCAAACCGCAAACTATATGAATCCAATTGTCAGCATTATCATGGGCAGCACAAGCGACCTGCCCGTCATGGAGAAAGCCTGTCAGTTTCTGAATGACATGCAAATACCCTTTGAGGTGAACGCCCTTTCTGCCCATCGCACACCCGACGCCGTGGAGCAGTTTGCCAAAGGAGCCAAGGAGCGTGGCATACGTGTCATCATCGCTGCGGCAGGCATGGCGGCAGCATTGCCGGGCGTCATCGCCGCTTCCACCACCCTGCCTGTCATCGGCGTTCCCATCAAGGGCATGCTCGACGGGCTCGATGCCATGCTCTCCATCATTCAGATGCCGCCGGGAATACCTGTTGCCACGGTTGGCGTGAATGGTGCTATGAATGCAGCCATTCTTGCTACGGAGATGCTGGCACTCGTTGATGAGTCTGTTGCCGAGCGCCTTGCCGACTACAAAGCCTCTTTGGGTAAGAAGATTGAGAAGGCAAACCAGGATTTAGCAGAAGTGAAATATGAGTACAAGACGAATTAGCAGCATTGCCCACGTGGGCAACATCGGCATCGGCGGCGGCAACCCCATCCGGGTGCAGTCGATGACAACAACCAATACCAACGACACGGAGGCCTGTGTCGCACAGGCGGAACGTATCATTGCGGCAGGAGGTGAACTGGTTCGCCTGACAACGCAAGGAACCCGTGAGGCGGAGAACATGAAGAACATCAGCGCGGCACTCAAGGCCAAAGGCATCATGACTCCCCTGGTGGCCGATGTCCACTTCAATGCCAATGTGGCCGACGTGGCGGCACGCTACTGTGAGAAGGTACGCATCAACCCGGGCAACTACGTAGATCCCGCCCGAACCTTCAAACAACTGGAATACACCGACGAGGAATACCAAGCTGAGCTCCGCAAGATCGACGAGCGGCTTGTACCTTTTATCAATATATGTAAGGAAAACCACACGGCGGTGCGCATTGGCGTGAACCACGGCTCGCTGTCCGACCGCATCATGTCGCGCTATGGCGACACACCTGCCGGCATCGTGGAGAGCTGTATGGAGTTCCTGCGCATCTTTCGTCGTGAACAGTTCAACGACGTTGTCATCTCCATCAAGGCATCCAACACCGTGGTGATGGTGCAGAGCGTGCGCCTGCTGGTGCAGCAGATGGACAAGGAGGATATGCACTATCCCCTGCATCTGGGAGTCACTGAGGCCGGTGAGGGCGAAGACGGGCGCATCAAGAGTGCCGTCGGCATCGGAGCCCTGCTCACCGAGGGCATCGGCGACACCATCCGCGTGTCGCTGAGCGAAGAGCCCGAATGCGAGATTCCCGTGGCACGCAAGCTGGTGGAACTGATTCCCGAATGTACGCGACTTCGTGCCGAGGCTGAGGCTTCTATCCAGGACGACACCATCACACTGCATGTCGATGCACCCGACATGGAAACGCTACAGCTCAAGGCTTCCATGGCGGTGGGTGCCCTACTCATCGACCACAAGGCCACGAAGCTCACCATTCAATCAGCACTTCTTTCAGAAGAAGAGGCGGTGACACTTGCCGATGCTATCCTGCAAGCCGCACGCATCAAGTTCACCAAGACCGAATACATCAGCTGTCCTGGCTGCGGTCGCACGCTCTACGACCTACAGAAGACCATTGCCCGCATCAAGGAGGCAACTCGTGAGTTTGTGGGACTGAAAATCGGTATCATGGGCTGCATTGTGAACGGACCGGGCGAGATGGCCGACGCTGACTTCGGCTATGTGGGAGCCGGCCCCGGCAAGGTGTCGCTCTATCGGCAAAAAGAATGCGTGGAGAAGAACATCCCTGAGGCAGAAGCCGTGGAGAAACTGCTCGAACTCATCAAAAGAGACCTGAAGAAAGACAACCACAAAGTGTAATCACAACTATTCACTCATCACTATACACTCTTCACTATACACTATACGGCATGGAACTGAGAAACAGATATATGGCGGCAGAGAGCCGTTACGACGAGAACAACATCATGTATCGTCGCTGTGGGCGGTCGGGGGTCTTGCTGCCGAAGGTCTCACTGGGCTTCTGGCACAACTTTGGAGCCAACGACCCGTTTGAGCGCAGCCGAGCCATCACCCACTATGCCTTCGACCACGGCATCACCCACTTCGACCTTGCCAACAATTACGGCCCGCCCTATGGCAGTGCCGAGGAAACCATGGGACGACTCATAGACGAAGACTTCCGACCTTATCGCGACGAGCTGTTCATTGCAACGAAGGCCGGCTACGACATGTGGCCCGGTCCTTATGGCAACTGGGGCTCCCGCAAGTATCTCATGGCATCGCTCGACCAGTCGTTGCGCCGCATGCATCTGGACTATGTTGACCTGTTCTACAGCCACCGCTACGACCCCGAAACACCCTTGGAGGAAACCCTTCAGGCGCTGGTTGACATCGTGCGCAGCGGCAAGGCTTTGTATGTGGGCATCTCGCGCTGGCCGCTTGAAGCCTTGAAAAAAGCCAACACCTATCTGCGTGAACACGATGTGCCCCTGCTCATCTATCAGGGGAGGCTCAATCTCATCGACCGCGCCCCACAGGAAGAGGGAATCCTTAACTATTGTCATGAACAGGGCATCGGGTTCATCTCGTTCTCGCCCTTAGCACAGGGACTGCTCACCAACCGCTATCTGGGTTGTTCCATCGGTGCCGACGGTGAGCTGACGGGCATTCCGGAAGGCTCGCGAATGACGCAAGGCCGTTTCCTCAAGCCTGCCGCGCTGACCCCGGAGATGCTTCAGCGACTGAAAGGATATAATCAGCAGGCGGCTCTGCGTCAGGAGACATTGGCAGAGATGGCACTCGCATGGATTCTCCACCAGAAAGGAATCACCTCCGTTCTTGTGGGAGCCAGCAGTCCTGAGCAGTTACAGAAGAATCTGAAGTGCATCTATGCCCCACCCTTCACCCAAGACCTTTAATCTTTTTCAACATCATTTCGGGCGATAGCTGGATGGCTGCTCACAAGGGCTTGCAATTATGTTGCATTTCCATTTGATTTTGTCACATGATATAATGAATGTTCTTCTGTTTAAAGTTAATTGATTAATTTTGCAAGAAAATTTTGAAGACAACATGAATCATCAAGAATCAAAAGGCTTCTATAAGCTCTCGTGGCTCCAGCGCATCGGATTCGGTAGCGGAGACCTGGCACAGAATCTGATTTTCCAGACAACGTGCATGTACCTGCTGTTTTTCTACACAGACATCTACGGACTCGATGCCGTCGATGTGTCGGTGATGTTCACCGTGGGTAATGTGGCCAACGTCATTTGGGACCCCATCGTGGGAGCTCTCATCGACAAGCACAACCCGCGATTGGGAAAGTATCGCGCCTATCTGGTCTATGTGGGAATCCCCCTGACGGGCTTTGCCATTCTGTGTTTCTGGAACGGTTTTGCGCCGTCATTGCTCTATGCCTACGTGACGTATATTGCCATGACCCTGCTCTACACCTTTATTAATGTTCCCTATAGAGCCCTGAACTCTTCGCTGACGCGCGACACCGACGAGATCACCATCCTCACTTCGGTGCGTATGTTCATGGCCAACTGTGGCGGTCTGGCTGTAGGCTCGGGCCTACCCCTGCTCATCGCCTACTTCACCAACGAGGAGGCAGAGGGCTTGCCGAAGGATCCAGGGGCATGGTTCACGACGATGACCATCTATGGCCTGGTGGGGCTGGCTCTCCTGCTGTTCTGTTTCTCCCAGTGCAAGGAGCGTGTGGTGATGGATGCCAAGGAGAGTGCCAACGTGAAGGTGTCAGACCTGTGGATGGAGTTCTTCAACAACCGTCCACTGCGTGTCATTGCCTTCTTCTTTGTAACCGCCTTTGCCATGATGTCTATCGGCAATGCCGCCGGTGCTTACTTCATCAACAGCAACATGCGCGGCTCGGCCGAGCAGCTCAGCATCTTCATGGGACTCGGTTCAGCGCCTTCGTTCATCTTCATGCCCTTGGTGCCGATGATCAAGAAGATGGTGGGCAAGAAGAATATGTTCTACATCTTCCTCGGCATTGCCATTGTGGGCATGGTATTCCTTTATGTCGTGGCCAAGATGGATCATCCCGCCATGTGGATGGTCTATGTGGCACAGTTTGTCAAATCGACCGGTGTCATCGTGGCAACGGGCTACATGTGGGCGTTGGTGCCAGAGGTCATCTCCTATGGCGAGTATCGCAGTGGCAAGCGCATCGCCGGTATTGTCAACGCACTGACGGGCATCTTCTTCAAGGCTGGCATGACGCTGGGCAGCGTTGTCGCTCCCGCCATCTTGGCTTATGTGGCCTACAACCCCGAAAGCATCGAGCAGACTCCCCTGGCTCAAGAAGGAATCCTGTGGCTGGTATGCGTCATTCCCGCCCTGTTGCTGCTGCTGGCCATATTCATCATTTCCAAGTATGAGTTGACCGATGATGTCATTGATAAGATCAACAGGGAGATAGAACACAGGGCATAGCCGTTCTGGGTTCAAAGAAAAGACAAATCAAAATGCGATTCAATAAAATGGAACAGAACACGAACAACACCCGTTACCTCTTCCCAAAGGACTTCATGGCAGACCCTTCTGCCCACGTGTTCAACGGGAAACTTTATATCTATCCCTCACACGACCGTGAGGCTGGAGCGGCTTTCGATGATGACGGTGGTCACTTCCAGATGCGCGACTACCATGTGTTGTCGGTTGACGATGTGATGCACGACGAGGCTACCGACCATGGAGTGATTCTCGACGTTGACCAGGTGCCCTGGGCAGAGAAGCAGATGTGGGACAGCGATGTCGTGGAGAAAGACGGCAAGTACTACCTCATCTTTTCTGCCAAGGACTACAACGGCGTGTTCCATCTGGGTGTTGCCATTGCCGAGCGTCCCGAAGGACCGTTCATTCCGCAGGTGCATCCCATCCGCGGTTCCTTCAGCATCGATCCCTGCGTCTTCAAGGACGATGATGGTCAGATCTATACCTACTTCGGGGGACTCTGGGGTGGACAGCTTCAGTGGTACCAGGCTCCTGACAAGGTGCTGAAAGAGGGCATCGACCTCGGCCCTGCCAGCGACAGACAGACACAGCTCTACACAGCGGCCGACAGCCCTGCCCTGCCCAGCTTTGTTGTCCGCATGAGCGATGACGTGATGCAGTTTGCAGAGGCTCCTCGTTCGGTCGTGATTCTCGACAATGACGGTCAGCCCCTGAAGGCTGGCGACCCGCACCGGTTCTTCGAGGCCTCATGGATGCACAAGTATCAGGGCAAGTACTATTTCTCATACTCCACTGGCGACAGCCACCTGCTGTGCTATGCTGTGGGCGACAACCCCTACGGACCGTTCACCTATCAGGGGGTGCTCCTCGAACCCGTCGTGGGTTGGACTACCCACCATTGCATCTGCGAATACAAAGGGCGCTGGTATCTCTTCCACCACGACAGTCAGCCGTCGGGCGGAAAGACTTGGCTGCGCAGCTTGAAGGTGAAGCCTATCAGCTACGACGAAGAGGGAAGAATACTCCCATAGAGAAAGACAAAAAACATTTATCAAACAAACTACATGGAAAGAACTTGGAGATGGTTTGGCAAGAACGATAAGATTACGCTTGCCATGCTGAAACAAATTGGTGTTCAAGGCATTGTGACAGCCCTGCACGACGTGCCTCTCGGTGAGGTGTGGACACGCGAAAAGATTCGCGACCTGCGAGAATACATTGAGAGCTACGGCATGCGATGGAGTGTTGTGGAATCGTTGCCCGTGGTGGAAACCATCAAGTATGGTGGGCCAGACCGCGACGAACAGATTGAGGTGTACAAGGAGTCTTTGCGCAACCTGTCGGCAGAGGGCATCCACTGCATTTGCTACAACTTCATGCCCGTGCTCGACTGGGCTCGAACAGACCTGGAGCATGCCAATCCCAACGGAGCATCGAACCTTTATTTCAACTATGCCGAGTTTGCCTACTTCGACATCTATATCCTCCAGCGTGAGGGTGCCCGAGAGGAGTGGGCACAGTTCCGCTTCCCCGACGGCTATGGAGTTGGGCGCAACGTGCTGGCAGAGGCCGACGAGCTGGCCAAGACCATGACACCCGAGAAGGATCATCAGCTGGTGGAGAACATTGTCATCAAGACCCAGGGATTCGTGAGTGGCAACTTCAGCGAGGACGACGAGGCTCCTGTACAGAAGTTCCGCGAGTTCCTGAACCTGTACAAGGATATCGACAAGGTCCAGTTGCGTGCCAACATGAAGTACTTCCTCGAAGCCATCATGCCCGTTTGCGACGAGTGCAATATGGACATGTGCGTTCATCCCGACGACCCGCCCATTGAGATTCTGGGCCTGCCGCGCATCGTGCGCACAGAGGAGGATATTCGTTGGTTCCTTGACGCAGTGCCCAACAAGCATAACGGCCTGACGTTCTGTGCCGGTTCCCTTTCTGCCGGAGCCTATAACAACGTGGTGGAACTGGCGAAGCTGTTTGCCTCGCGCACCCATTTCGTCCATCTGCGCTCATGTCATATCTTCCCCAATGGTGACTTCACCGAGGCCAGCCACTTGGGTGGGCGTGCCGACCTTATCGAACTGTGCCGCATCTTCGAGAAAGAGAATCCTCAGCTCCCCATGCGTGTGGATCATGGCATGACCTTTACCGACAAGGCCGGTGGACTTTTCGACGAGTCGAGCCATGGCCACAACGCCGGATACACCTTGCTTGGACGCATGTTCGCTATGGCGCAGGTGCAAGGCATCCTTGCCACGGTTGACAGAGAGTTGGGACTGGAATACAAGCAACCGGGATTTTTTGATTGAGAATGCCCCGTAACGAACCACTATCATGAAACCAAAGCTATTATTCGTCATCGCGGCGGTGTGCTACTGTCTGACGGGAATCGCACAGCCTCTCAAGACCCAATCGGCTGAAGACGGGGGAGCAGGCAAGGAGAAGAACCTCGGGCAGCATTCAGGCAGGTTGGAAGTGCTGAAAATGCCTTGTCAACTGTTGGAGGGCATCCATGAACGCGTGTATAGCATCTACCTGCCGGGCAGCTATGGTGAAGACCCTCAACGACGTTATCCCGTGCTCTACCTGATGCACGGTGGCGGGGAGTCGCACACCGTGTGGCAGCGCAATGGAAACCTGCTCGAGGTGGCCGACCGACTGATTGACACCCATGCCATCAGCGACATGATCATTGTCTGTCCTGAAGGCAACGAACAGAATATGATGTACTTCAATGCTCCCCAATGGAAGTACGAGGACTATTTCTTCCAGGAGCTGATTCCCTTCATTGAGGCCAACTACCGCACCCGTACCGACAAAGGCGGACGTGCCATTGCCGGCTTTTCTATGGGCGGTGGTGCGGCCACGGTCTATGGCATACACCATCCCGAGCTGTTCTGCATGGTCTATGACATCAGCGGCTATCTGCGTCGCATGCCGTTGGAATGGCTGAAGAACGACCCGTCGGGCGAATGGCGCCAGCAGGTTATCGAGGAGAACAATCCTATTCTGCGCGTGCAGAACGGTTCGGAGGAAGAGGTGAAGGCCTGGCAGCAAGTGCAGTGGTTTGTCAGTGTGGGCGACCACGACTTCACGTTAGAGCTGAACATGGACTTTGTCAAGGCTCTTCGGCAACGTGGCATCGACTACAAGATGCGGGTTGGCGACGGATGGCACGACTGGCACTATGTGGCTCCAGCCATGGAAGAGGCCATCCGCATGGCCCATCAGTGCTTCAATCGTTGATTTCTGTTGAAGATGAAACAAATGTGATAGGTTTATGCAACAAAAGAGTATTCTCTATTTATTGAATAATTTGTACCTTTGCCATCGCAATAACATTAAACACAAGGAAATATGAAACAGAAGTATCTTGTCGGACTTGACGTAGGCAGTTCATCGGTCAAGGCATCGCTGGTCAATATTGAAACAGGAGCCTGCGCGGCTTCGGCATTCTATCCCAAGACAGAGGCTCCCATCCTGTCGGTTCGCACTGGCTGGGCCGAGCAAGAACCTCAGATGTGGTGGGACAACATGAAGTTAGCCCTGCGTCAGGTGATGGACGAAGCGCACGCAACGGGCGATGAAATTTCAGCCATCGGCATTTCCTACCAGATGCATGGATTGGTATGCGTTGACAAAAACCTGGAGGTGCTGCGCCCTGCCATTATCTGGTGCGACTCAAGAGCCGTCCCCTATGGCGAGCGCGCTTTCCGGGAACTGGGTGCCGACCAATGCCTTTCTCATCTTCTGAACTCGCCAGGCAACTTCACGGCAGCCAAATTGGCATGGGTGAAGGAGAACGAACCCGATATATATAATAGGATATACAAAATCATGCTCCCGGGCGACTACATTGCCATGCGGCTGAGCGGTGAGGTCAACACCACCGCCAGCGGTCTGTCGGAAGGAATGCTTTGGGACTTCCAGGAGAACCGTCCCGCCCGATTCCTGATGGACTATTATGGTTTTAGCGAGTCACTTCTGCCCGAGGTAGTCCCCACGTTTAGCATTCAGTCCGAAGTGTCGCAGAGCGCTGCTGCCGAACTTGGACTGCGCCAGGGAACCCCCATCTCCTATCGTGCAGGCGACCAGCCGAACAACGCGCTCTCCCTGAATGTCTTCAACCCCGGTGAGATCGCTTCGACGGCAGGAACCAGCGGTGTGGTATATGGTGTGCTGGGCAATGTCAACTACGACCCGAAAAGCCGCGTGAACACCTTTGCTCATGTCAACCACCTTTATAATGGTCAATCGTCAATGGTCAATGGTCAATCACAGACACGCCTTGGCGTACTGCTCTGCATCAATGGAACAGGAATCCTGAATGCCTGGATACGCCGCAACGTGGCTCCCGAGGGCATTTCCTATGCCGACATGAACGTCATGATGGAACAAGTGCCCATCGGCAGCGAGGGAGTGAGCGTCATCCCCTTCGGCAACGGAGCCGAGCGCGTCTTGGAGAACCGCGAGACTGGTTGCAGCGTCCATGGAATCAACTTTAATAAACATTCAAAGGCTCACCTCATGCGTGCCGCCCAGGAAGGCATTGTCTTCTCCTTCTGCTATGGCATGGAGGTGATGCGCGACATGGGTATGGACATCCGCAAGATACATGCCGGACGCGCCAACATGTTCCTTTCGCCCATCTTCCGCGACACGTTGGCCAGTGTTAGCGGAGCCACCATCGAGCTCTATGAGACCGACGGCTCCGTGGGTGCTGCCAAGGGTGCAGGCATGGGATGTGGCATCTATCGCAATAACAACGAAGCCTTCGCCACCTTGAAGAAACTGGCTGTCATCGAACCCGACGTGGCCCAGCATGCCGCCTACGCAGAGGCTTATGCCCGCTGGAGGGAGAGACTGCAAGCCGTTGACAGATGACGGCCGATGTGTTTAAGTAAAACCATCTTCCAGCCGTAATATAAAAAGGATCGTCAAATAGTAAAATAGTAAAATCGTTAAATAGTAAAATCGTCAAATAAACAATTATGTCACAGAAAGAGTATTTTCCGTTTATCGGTAAAGTTCCCTTCGAGGGGAAAGAGAGTAAGAACGTATTGGCTTTCCACTACTATGAGCCCGAGCGCGTAGTAGCAGGAAAGAAAATGAAAGACTGGTTGCGCTTTGCCATGGCTTGGTGGCACACCCTTGGCCAGGCCAGTGCCGATCCGTTTGGCGGTCAGACACGTTCCTATGAATGGGATGCAGCCGCCTGTCCTGTGCAGCGTGCCAAGGACAAGCTGGATGCCGGTTTCGAGCTGATGGACAAGCTGGGCATCGAGTTCTTCTGCTTCCATGATGTTGACCTCGTTGAAGAGGGTGAGACCATCGCTGAGTACGAGGCTCGCATGAAGGAGATTACCGACTATGCCCTGGTCAAGATGCAACAGTATCCCAACATTCACCTGCTCTGGGGTACCGCCAATGTCTTCAGCCATCGTCGTTACATGAACGGTGCTGCCACCAATCCCGACTTCGACGTGGTAGCCCGTGCCAGCGTACAGATCAAGAACGCCATCGATGCCACCATCAAGCTCGGTGGTCAGAACTATGTGTTCTGGGGCGGACGCGAAGGCTACATGTCGCTCCTCAATACCGACCAGAAGCGTGAGAAGGAACACCTGGCTCAGATGCTCACTGCTGCTCGCGACTATGCACGTGCCAAGGGATTCAAGGGCACATTCCTCATCGAACCGAAACCCATGGAGCCCACCAAGCACCAATACGACGTTGACACAGAGACCGTTGTTGGCTTCCTCCGTGCGCATAACCTCGACAAGGACTTCAAGGTAAATATCGAGGTGAACCACGCCACACTTGCCGGACACACCTTCGAGCACGAGCTGGCAGTAGCCGTTGACAACGGCATGCTGGGCAGCATCGATGCCAACCGTGGTGACGCTCAGAACGGATGGGATACCGACCAGTTCCCCATCGACAACTTTGAGCTCACACAGGCTATGCTCGAGATTATCCGCAATGGCGGTCTCGGCAACGGCGGCACCAACTTCGATGCCAAGATTCGTCGCAACTCCACCGACCTCGAAGACCTCTTCATAGCTCACATCAGCGGTATGGATGCCATGGCTCGCGCCCTCATCAATGCTGCCGCTATCCTCGAAGAGAGCGAACTGCCTGCTATGAAGAAGGCACGCTATGCAAGCTTCGACAACGGAATCGGTAAGGATTTCGAGGAGGGTAAGCTCTCGCTGGAGCAGATTTACGAATATGGTAAGAAGGTGGAAGAACCCCGCCAGACCAGTGGCAAGCAAGAGAAATACGAAACAATCGTTGCTCTTTACGCCCAATAAAACCGAAAACTGAAAACACCGTGGGAGGGTGTGCCAATTTTTTTTGGCGCGCCCTCCCTTTTTTTGCACCTATGGATAAATCTTGTACAATGGAGAAACTGACAGAGAGATGCCATCTCACTCGGGATGGTGTCACTCTGTATGACCTGCAACAGGCAGCAGAGAACATCGGTTTGCGTACACTTGCCATCCGCTGTACAGTGGAGGAGTTGGTGGAACGGATTCCACTGCCAGCCATCGTCCTTTGGACAAATAATCACTATATTGTTGTT
>JAFSWU010000023.1 GCA_017444365.1 Prevotella sp. | reverse complement strand
CGGCATCCGCATCGGAGCACTCATCACGAAGAACGCCGCCGTGAGAGCCGCCGTGATGAAGTTCTGCCAGGCACGCCTCTCTCCCCCACTCATTGGACAGATTGTGGCATCGGCATCGCTCGACGCACCCGAAGAGTACTATCGCGAGGTCTATGACGAGTACGTGGAACGACGCAAATGCCTCATCGACGGCCAGAACCGCATACCAGGCGTCTATTCCCCCATCCCCATGGGCGCGTTCTACACCGTTGCCAAGCTGCCCGTTGACTCCGCAGAGGAGTTCTGCCGCTGGTGCTTGGCAGACTTCGACTATGAGGGCGAGACGGTGATGATGGCTCCCGCTGCCGGTTTCTACACCACCCCTGGCGCAGGCATCGACCAGGTGCGCATCGCCTACGTGCTGAAAAAGGAAGACCTGGAGCGCGCACTCCTCGTGCTGCGCAAGGCACTGGAGGCCTACCCAGGGAGAACAGAATAGGTGATTTTAGGTAATAGGTAATAGGTATGATTACCCTTGGGTATTCTCATTCCACACTCCTCATTCCACATTCCTCACTCCACATTCCACACTCCACACTCCACATCATGCAATACGAACTATTCATAGCACGCCGCATATACTCCGACAAGGGCGACAAGCGCAGGGTGTCGAAACCCGCCATACAAATCGCCACAGCCGGAGTAGCCATTGGATTGGCTGTGATGATCGTATCAGTATGCATCATACTCGGCTTCAAGCACACCATTCAGGACAAGGTCATCGGCTTTGGAAGCCACATACAGGTGGCCGACTTCATGACGCTGCAAACAGGCGAACAATACCCCATAGCCATGAACGACTCGATGATGAAGGTGCTGAACAACACACCAGGCGTGAGCCACGTGGGACGCTTCGCCATGAAACAGGGAATCCTTAAGACCGACCAGGACTTCCTGGGCGTGATGCTCAAAGGCATAGGACCGGAATACGACACCACATTCATACACCAGAACATGGTGGAAGGAACCATACCCCACTTCTCCGACCAGCAAAGCAGCAACCAGCTGCTCATCTCGCAGACCATGGCCGACAAGCTGCGACTGAAAACAGGACAGCGCATCTTTGCCTACTTCATCGACCAAAACGGCGTGAGAGCACGACGCTTCACCATCGCAGGCATCTACCAGACCAACCTGGCACAATACGACCAGACCATCTGCTTTGCCGACCTCCACACCACCGTCAGGCTCAACGCATGGGAGAAAGACCAGGCGAGCGGAGCAGAGCTGCGCGTTGACAACCTGCAGCAACTGGACGAGGTGGAGAACACCATCGTGCAAAACGTCAACAGAACCACAGACAAGTATGGGGCCACCTACTCCTCGAAAACCATCCGCGAACTCAACCCACAGATATTCTCCTGGCTCGACCTGCTCGACCTGAATATATGGATCATCCTGGCACTCATGATCTCCGTAGCCGGCATCACCATGATCAGCGGACTCCTCATCATCATCCTTGAACGAACCACGATGATAGGAATACTCAAGGCTCTCGGCGCACGCAACAAAGCCATCAGGAAAACATTCCTATGGTTTGCCGTCTTCATCATCGGACGAGGACTCGCCGTCGGCAACATCATCGGCATAGGACTCGTCGTGCTGCAATCCACCACAGGACTCGTCAAGCTCAATCCTGCCACCTACTACGTCAGCACCGTACCAGCCGAGCTGAACATCCCCTTGGTGCTGGCACTCAACATCGCCACCCTGCTCATCAGCATCTTCATACTCGTGGCTCCCAGCTACCTCATCTCACACATCCATCCAGCAAAGTCCATGCGGTATGAATAGAGGTTAGAGCCCCCCCTACGGCACCCCAAGGGGGGAGAGAGGGAGTTGAGAGGTGAGAAGATGGTGCAAAAGAGTGAAAAAGTATAAATATCGGTCTTTTTCAAAAAAAATTGCACAAAACATTTGCAAATGAGCAAATAAGATAGTACCTTTGCACAGAAAATTGAAAGATGTGCAATGGAAACAATCAAACAACAGGAAAATTACCTGAACATACCAAGTTTCAACGAACTGATTGAAAAAAGTATCATCAAGAACTGGAATCTTGATGCGTTGACAGACTATAAGGGCGCAACACTTCAATACCATGATGTTGCGAGGAAAATAGAAAAGCTCCACATACTCTTCGAGAACAGCGGCGTGCGGAAAGGCGACAAAATCGCCCTCTGCGGACGCAACAGCTCGCATTGGGCCGTGGCATTCCTCGCCACACTCACCTACGGAGCCGTGGCCGTGCCCATACTCCATGAGTTTACTGCCGACCAGATACACAACATCGTGAACCACTCCGATGCCAAGCTGCTCTTCGTAGGAGACGTCGTTGCAACCATGATCGACGCAACAAAGATGCCCTATCTCGAAGGCATCATCAACATACCCGACTACTCGCTCGCCATCTCGCGTACAGACAAGCTCACCTACGCACGCGAACACCTCAACGAGATGTTTGGCAAGAAGTTCCCCAAATACTTCCGACAGGAGCACGTGAGCTACTACAAGGAACAAGAGCCCGACGAACTGGCACTCATCAACTACACAAGCGGAACAACAGGATTCTCCAAGGGAGTGATGATTCCCTATCGCGCCATGTGGAGCAATACCGACTTTGCACAGGAAGTACTCGGCAAGAAAATCAAGGCCGGCGACAACGTCATCAGCATCCTCCCAATGGCACACATGTATGGAATGGCATTCGAATTCATCTTTGAGTTCCTCTCGGGCTGTCACATCTTCTTCCTCACCCGCATACCAAGCCCTGCCATCATCGCACAGGCCTTTGCCGAGGTGAAACCCGTTATCATCATCGCCGTTCCGCTGGTCATCGAGAAGATTATCAAGAAGAAAGTGCTCCCCAAGTTGGAGAACAACATGATGAAGATTCTTCTCAACATGCCCGTCATCAACAGGCGACTGAATGAGAAAATCTGCGAACAAGTGGTCAACGCCTTCGGAGGACAGTTCTATGAGATCATCGTGGGCGGAGCCGCATTCAACCAGGAGGTGGAAGCATTCCTCAAGCGCATCAACTTCCCCTACACCGTGGGCTATGGCGCAACAGAATGTGCCCCCATCATCACCTATTCCGACTGGCAGACCTTTGCACCTGGCAGTTGCGGACGCGAGGTGGTACACATGAAGGTGCGCATCGACAGCCCAGACCCAGAGCGCATACCTGGAGAAATCCTTGCCAAAGGACTCAACGTCATGCTGGGCTACTATAAGAACGAGGAGGCAACCCATGAGACCATCGACAAGGACGGATGGTATCACACGGGCGACCTGGGACTGATGGACGCCGACGGCAACGTTTATATCAAGGGACGCTCCAAGAACATGCTGCTCGGCTCCAACGGACAGAATATCTACCCTGAGGAAATTGAGGACAAGCTCAACTCGATGCCATTCGTGGTAGAAAGCGTGGTGGTGCAGAGAGGCGAGAAACTCGTAGGACTGGTGTTCCCCGACTACGACGAGGCACAGGCCCAGGGAATCACAGGAACGGAACTGGAGCGGCTGATGGAACAGAACAGGGTGCAGCTCAACGAGGTTCTACCTGCATACAGCAAGCTCTCTGCCATCGAGATTCACGAAGAGGAGTTTGCCAAGACACCCAAGAAGAGCATCAAGCGCTACCTCTATCAATAGAGCAACTTTGTCAGGTAAGAAGTAAGAAGTAAGAGGTAATAGGTATGATTACCCTTGGTTTTGTTCCAAGGCATATCATAACCTATTACCTTTTACTTATAACCTCTTACCTATTCTACTTATGTACCGCTGCCGAGCGCACACGGCTCAGCGTCTCAGGGGTCATCTGCAGATAGTTGGCGATATACACCAGCGGAGCACGGAGAATCACCTTCGGATTGAGCTTGCACATCTTCTCATAACGGCTCTGTGCCGACTCAAAGCGCACAAGGTCGGCATGAATCTGCGAGATGATGAGACTCTCCTCCAGAATCTTACGATACATCATCTGAATGTTCACATTGTGCAACGCCACCACCTCCAAGTCGCGCTTGGGCATCGCATAGACCAGCGTTGGCTCCAAGGCTTCCACTTGCAGATAGGAAGGCTCTTCCTTGAACAGGCTCTCGATACACATGAAGATGGAATGGTCTTCACCCAGATGCTCCGTCACCTCCTTCCCGTTCTTGAAATAGAACTGGCGGATCAGTCCGTAGTCGATGAAGTAGATATTCTCACAAATCTCTCCTTCCTTCAGAATCATCTCTCCCTTCGCAAACTTCATGGGCACAAGAATGCTCTCCAGCACATCCAGTTCGTCGTGGGTCATCGTACTGTAACGTCTGGCCAGCTCACGGGCAATGTCGCGGGTTGTGTTCATTAATTCTTTCATCTCTCTCTTGTTGATAGTCATTAGGTTCGTTTGTTTAAGTTCTTAAGAGTTCCTTTCCTGCTAGGGGTGGTAGTTTGTGGGGTTGTAGTTTTCCCTCCCCCCCTTAATCAAGCTTCAGTACTGCGAGGAAGGCCTTCTGCGGCACCTCCACATTACCGATCTGCTTCATACGTTTCTTTCCTCGCTTCTGCTTCTCCAACAGCTTGCGCTTACGGCTCACATCGCCACCATAGCACTTCGCCGTCACATCCTTGCGCACACACTTGATGGTCTCACGTGCCACAATCTTCGCGCCGATGGCAGCTTGAATGGCAATGTCGAACTGCTGACGCGGAATCAGCTCCTTCAGCTTCTCGCACATGCGGCGGCCCAACGTCACGGCATTATCCTGATGAGTCAGCGTTGACAGGGCATCCACAGGCTCACCGTTCAACAGGATATCCAGCTTGGCAAGCTTCGAGGGACGGAACGAGTCGATATGATAGTCAAACGAGGCATATCCCTTCGAGATGCTCTTCAGCTTGTCGTAGAAGTCTATCACAATCTCGCCAAGAGGAATATAGAAGTGCAGCTCCACACGGTTTCCGCTGACAAACTCCTGCTTGATGAGTTCGCCACGCTTGTCGAGACAAAGCGTCATGATGGGTCCGATGAAGTCGGCAGCAGTAATGAT
>JAFSWU010000022.1 GCA_017444365.1 Prevotella sp. | reverse complement strand
TCAGGACAATCTCGTCGGTGCTGTCGATGCCGGGGAGGATGAATCCTTCGGACGAGGCGTTGCCGGAGAGTTCCATGTAGTCCGTGCCGGGGAAATAGCGGAGGCCGTTGACGTACACTTCGGAGGTGCCGGGGATGAAGGGCTGGCAGGCAGTGAAGCGACCGCTGGGGAAGTCGATGCTCGCGGCCTTGATGGTCTGAGGCACCAGAGCGGTGACGGGGAGCTGCGCTGCTGAGCCGTCGGCGGCGTAGCCGAGTGTGCGGAGTCGGAGGAGGTCGCGTGGGTCGGCGACGGGCAGGGTGGTAATCTCTATGTCTTCCACGTTGCAAATTGAAAATTGAAAGTTGAAAATTGAAAATTATTGTCGCGATGTGATTGTCAGCCGGTGGCCTCCGAGGGCGAGGGGTCGGCCTCGGAGGAGGAGGCTGGAACGGGTCAGTCAGGGAGCCGGCGTTAGTGTCGGGTTGAAGACCGGCTGGAGATAGACGGCCCTGGCGTTCACGCCGCCGTAGCTGTTGATGGAGGCGTTGAGGGCGGCATTGCTCTGATAGGTGGCGAGGGCGGAGTTCTCGACATAGAAGAACTGGGTGCTGACCTTGAGGTCGCCCTCGGCGTTCTCGCGGCTGTGCACCCAGACGGCTGCGCCGTTGGTGATTCGCTGGGAGGTAGCCACGCAGTTGTCCTCCACGGAGAATCCGAGCTGACCGACGACATCCCAAAGGGGTGTCTCGTCGGCGGTGTTGAGGATGACCTTGTGGCCGCGGATGGTGGCGCGAGGGGTGCGTGTGACGGCATCGACGGTCTGAATGCCGTGGAAGAAGGTGAGCTGGTCGCCCTCGAGGAAGGACTCGTTGTTGTCGAGGAGGGCCTGGGAGAACTGCGCCACGGTGGTGGTGGCATCGATGGAGAGTGTGCCGAGTGCGACGCTGCTGACGAGCAGGTTATTGGCGTTGAGCGTCATGGCGATGCTGGGCAGGGAGCCGCGTGTAATCTGGTAGGGTGCGAGGATGGCACCGCCGTTGAGTTTCATGGTCTTGGTGATATAGACCCTGACCACGCCGAGGTTGGCCTGGATGAAGGCGTTGTAGACGTTCATGCTGGGAGGCAGTTCCTCGAAGCCCTTGCGCAGCATGGCATCGAACTGCTTGTAGATGGCGCCGAGGTTGGCCCACTGTGCGCGGATGTTCATCTGCCTCTGGGTGCGCAGGGGTGTTGCGGGCTTCATGGGCAGTTCGCTGACGATGGTGCCCGCCTTGGTCTGACGGTAGAGGAGCTGTCCCACCTTGCCGCTGATTTTGGTGTTTACACCGAAGATTTTAGCCATTGTGTTGTTCCTTTCGTTAATTTTGGATTTGACATTACGTTGATTTGACTTTCGAAAGACGGTGCAAAAGTACGGCGGTGCGGGAAAACGGGTTCGGGGATTGTCGGGTTTCGTCGTGATAAAGGAGGATAAGGGAGGATAAAGGGGGATGCGGGGTTGGATTTGGTGGGTTGGGGAGGGGGAAAAAGGAGAGTATTCACCCTGATTTTGGGGAAAATCGGGGTAAAAGAGACAATAAAAAAGCCACGGCAAGCGAGGGGGCTTGCCATGGCATTAAGGGATGTGGAAAAGAGGGATTAATATGTCTGTCCCAGTTCGCGGAACATATCGGCCATCATGATGCATCTGGCACCAAAAGCATCGCAGGCATCGGGCAGTTTGATTTCTCCAATTTGGCGTGGGTTGGATTTCTCAAAAGAGACAATAGTATAGTCCTCGGGCCAAGTTGCTGCGAATGATACTAGATAGATGTCGGCTTTGGTATTATCCAGAAATTTTCTCTTGGCAGTGTCGTTGTATATTCTGTGAGTATTTGCCCAAGCTGAGACATCACGCAACTTTGCCATTGTCGCATCTGATTCGAATTTTACAAAGAAATTTCTTGGCAAGGTTTCTTTGACCCAATTCTTTAGTTCATCATCATGACCAAACAATTCATCCTTCACTTTGTCGATGCTCATAATGACAGATGTATCCGACAACTCATGTATCTTGTTCCAAAAACTGATTGCCACATCTAAAGGGTTGTACCCGCCTCGATGTGGTGTAATGAAACTATTTGTGTCAAAGATATACTTCATAACCAATCATTCATAAATATACTGGGAGTTGAATACTTTGCGGTAAGTATCTCCCTTCAGTCCCGTCAAACGATATGCTTCTGTGTGTAAAATCTGATTACTGCTCAAGGCAGAATTGACATACAATAGGAAGGTTCTACTTGTACGACGGATAGCGTTGACATAGAAATCACCACCCGACCCCTTTTTCTGAGGTTGAGGTTCATTCTGCCATTGATGGTAATGCTGCCAATATTCCTGTGTAGTAATATAGCCATAATCTCTTGCACACCTTGCCGCTACATATCTGCTTATCTTCGCTTTGCGGCTTATGCTGTCAAAATCGCCATTGTAGTTGTGCCAAAGGATGTTGAAGAGAGCTCTTGGTAACAGGAACTCTGCGGCTACGGCATTGCATAACTGTTCCATAGCTGGAGTATGTTCCAATTCCATGTCACCGAGACCTGCGCTGTAGCCAATCAACAGATGAGCAAACTCGTGTGCCAATGTGAACAACTGGGCAGCCTTGACATCTTTGCTGTTGACAAAGATAAAGGGGGCATATTTGTCAGCCAAAGCAAAACCCCGACAATCTTCCACAGAAAGCGTACGATGGGTGTTCGAGCCGACAATGCTGTTGAAATTCACGATTACGCCATGCTTCTCCATCACTCCCGCCAATCTGTTCAATGCATCTTCGGTAGTGCGCAGTTTTGTTGTCCAATCAATCGGAAGGCTAAGCACCTGACGCATCGTGGCACAAATATCCGCAGGACTGTCGTTCTGATTATGAGCAGCGACAAATGGAAGTTCGGGACTATCAAATTGAATGAGATATTGCCGTAACCATTCTTGTCGGTCGCGAAGGATGTTCACCGTGTCGAAAATGTCAATATTTAACCTTTCGTTTACCCGACGGAACATAGGGATAGGCATCTCTTCACGGGGAGGTTCAGCAAGGAACAAGTAGCCCAGTGGGACATGAAGCGAATGGGCAAATTCTTCCAGTTGCTTTAGTGTTGGATTTTTCTCACCCATAGCCCATTTCCTCACATTGTCATGTTCATCAAGGTAGGCTTGATAATCATGACCTGCGCGAGTGA
>JAFSWU010000141.1 GCA_017444365.1 Prevotella sp. | reverse complement strand
CGCCTGGGTGCTGATGTTCAGCTTCGTGCCGTCGCTGCCCTTCAGTCCGAGAGCCTCGGAACGCATATCCTTCAGACCTACCTTGATGCTCTGGTTCGCCTTTGCGCCCACCTGCAGTGTCAAGGCATTGTCATCCGACTTATTCTCTGCAAAGATGCTCTGGTCAAAAGCATCCAGCGCCGCATTCGCGGACTTCTTGACGTTGCCGTTGGAATCCGTGACACTGATCGTAATGCCATTGACTGCACCCGTGATACCGGATGTCGCAGACTTGATGGTGAGGGCATTCTCGCCGTTCGCTGTATTCACCTTATTCTTGCCCGCATCAACACCGATATTGCTCGACTCATTCCCTTTTGCAACATTCGTTGTCCCAATCTTGGTTATGATCTCTTCCAACTTCGTGTTAGTCGCAACATTGAATGTCGTCGTCGTGGTAACGCCGCCGGTCGTGTACGACACTGTAACCTTATCCGTCGTCGTAATCTCCAGTGAATCTCCCGCACGGCGCTTCAACGCTGTGAATGCCGTGCTCCACTTAGTATCGGTTGCCAGCGCCTGATTCGTGAAGGATGCATAGGTTGCGGAACCGATGGTGTTCTTGGAGCCGTCAACCAGATACTTGCCATTGTAGGTGACATTCGCATTGTCATCGATCTGGTCGATGGACTGGTTGAGCTCTTTCTGGATCGTCTGGCGGTCAGCATCGGTGTTCGTATCGTTGGCCGCGTTGATGACTGTTTCCTTCAAGGTCTTCAGAATCTCCACCGTGGAGCTTACCGCACCCTCGGCGGTCTTCATCATGCTGCTGCCGTTCTGGGTGTTCTGGTTCGCCTGGTCAAGAGAGCGGATCTGGACGCGCATGCGCTCGGAAATCGCATACCCCGATGCATCATCCTGCGCGCTGTTGATCTTCATGCCCGAGGAGACCTTTGCGAGGCTCTTCGTGAGTGCGCTGGAGTTCTTGTTCAGCGTGTTCAGTGTCCCGATTGCCGACATGTTGTTCTTTACTACCATTGCCATGATAAATTCCTCCCTGATTTTGCTTTTAATTTTTACGGGCATCCCTGCCCATTGTTTGCCTTATAATAGCAAGCAGCTCCTGCCCTCGCGATGGTTGCTAGCTCACCCCGCAAACCCTCGCCGCTTGCTGATTATCTTTCTTACACTTATTATATCGGCGGTTTTTCATTTTCCTTAAGGGGTTTTTGGACTTTTTTTGATGAATCGTCAAACAGCTTTGCTTTTACGCTCTTCCAAAATCTTTTCCATATACTCCTGCTTTACTTTCTTCTCTTTAGAGTGCCCCATAATACATAGCCATACTTTCTTTAGTTATAACATTCTCACAGCTCACGCCTAACGGTACGCCCTCCCTAGCTTCTTGCCAAGGATTTTCCATGTGTGTCAATTGGCTCAACCATTGCGCGCTTTTATCCCCATAGTAGTCCAGCACAACATCTATTGTCTGTTTGGCTGTATCGTTGAGATTACCAATGTCTCCCGGTTCATCTTCAGCAGTTACAGAAAAAGATCCCTTGGTCTGCCGAAACAATTCCGGGCACACAGGGCCATTCGCCCAAGCCTGAAAATTCTCATCAAACAGAGGAGTATCATCCCAAACTAAGGACCATGCTTGGGAATAATAGCATAGTTTCTGCAACTTCATAGTGGACATTGTTCCACGTTTAACCAAAATATACTTAGCCACATCGAAAACCGTTGCCATAGTTACACCCCCCTTGATAACACTTATCTTTTTTAGCACATACCCTACGATGCTATCACGGTAGAAAACAAAAGTCAAACAAAACAGCCTATATACGATGTTATCGACGTTATATCTCAAAATCTTAAGACTTTTCTTCCTTGCATGAAAAAGTTTCCGCTATTACTCCGGCCACTAAAAATCACGAAATCTTGCCTTCCCCTTGAGGAGAAGGTGTCAGCCGATAGGCTGACGGATGATGGAAACGCAAAAAATCCCCCTCCATACGGAGGGGGAGAAAACTCGGTAGTTTTTCAGGAAACGACCGCGTCTTACTGGAGCAGGCTGAGAACCGAGCTGCTGTTCTGGTTCGCCTGTGCCAGCATGGACTGAGCTGCCTGCAGAAGAACGTTGTTCTTCGTGTAGTTCGTCATTTCCTTTGCCATGTCGGCGTCGCGGATGGTGGACTCGGAAGCCTGGACATTCTCGCTTGCCGTGGTCAGGTTGCTGCTGGTGTACTCGAGACGGGACTCAATGGAGCCGATGGTCGTCTGCTGATCCAGCGCCTTCGCTACGGCGTTGTCCAGCACTGCGATAGCGGCATTTGCCTTCTCCTGGGTGCTGATGTTCAGCTTCGTGCCGTCGCTGCCCTTCAGACCGAGAGCCTCGGAGCGCATATCCTTCAGACCTACCTTGATGCTCTGGTTCGCCTTCGCGCCCACCTGCAACGTCAGCGCATTGTCGTCCGACTTGTTCTCTGCGAAGATGCTCTGGTTGAACGCATCCAGTGCTGCATTCGCGGACTTCTTGACATTGCCCTGAGAGTCGGTAACACGAATCGTGATGCCATTAATCGCGCCGGTGATGCCGGATGTCTTCGACTTGAATGTAAGCGCATCCTTTCCGTCTGCTGTGTTAATCTTATTGTTGCCCGAATCTACACCGATATTGCTGCTCTTAGGCTGTAAAGTCACGTTACCAGCGCCGATCTTGCCTGCAATCGTATCAAGATCTGAATCCGTTCCAACGGTAAACGTTGTCGTCGTGGTCACACCGCCCTTGGTATAGGACACCGTAACCTTATCCGTCGATACAATTTCGAGAGAATCGCCAGCGCGACGCTTCAAAGCCGTCAGTTTTGTGTTGTGATCCGTGGCAACATCCAACGCCTGATTTGTGAAGGAAGCATAGGTTGCAGAACCGATGGTGTTCTTGGAGCCGTCCACCAGATACTTGCCGTTGTAGGTGACGTTCGCGTTGTCAT
>JAFSWU010000140.1 GCA_017444365.1 Prevotella sp. | reverse complement strand
TTTAAGGATGGTATATCGTGGTGTATGTGGCTATACGCCGTGGTGTCTCGAGCCTAAGGGCATGGTACATTCGATTCTGTCCAAAGTTTTTATCAAAATAAAAAATGGCACAAATGTTACAGCACTTTAGCACTCTTTGGTATTAATCCACTGATTATAAGTAGTTTAAAAAGTGCTTTTACAGTGCTTTTGGCAGTGCTAAAGTGCTGTTCGAGCCTCAAAAAGGGCAAAAAGGCGTAATTTTAGGCACAGTTTTCTGCTCAATTTGCCCATTCTTGCTTCAAAAAGAAGCTCATTTCGGCTGTAACCGATGAAAATCGCGAGCCCCCTCAATTTGCCCATTATTCGCCCTCATTTGCCCATCATTCACCCTCAATTTGCCCATCATCCACCCTCAATTTGCCCATTATTCACCCATTCTTCACCCTCCACCCTCATTTTTTCCCTCCCATCTGCACGTCGATTCATAACTTTTGCCTATCTTTGTGCCCGAAAGGGCACGAAGCGGCTCCATAGTGACTCGCCGGAAACCTTAGCGAAGGAGCCCAATCAAATCTTAATGAAATAACTAAACGTTTGCCGTTTATTCTCATAACGTCTTGGAAACCTGGCAGTAGATAAGACATCACTCAGAAAGAACAAAACGAGCGGACGTCCATGCGATAGCGTGGGCGTTTTGCTTCATTTCTGAGTGTTAGGTTTCCCTGCCAGGTACCGCAAGACGTTGGATGAAGTCAATTCGTCCGCGCCTTTGTTTGTGTATCTGTCAGGGAATCCGTCTGTTATCTGAGTTCATGGCAACGAACTTAACTTAAACATTTGTTTGCTATGACTCAGCAGGTCATTCCTGTCTCTTCTCATATCTTCACAAATAGAGACGGGAACACTTTGATGAAAGAGTTCGAGGGTATTTTGGAGAATAATCCTCAAGTGAAGAATCTTGATGCCGTGGTGGGATTCCTCCGCGCATCAGGCTATTTTACCTTGCGCCCATTTCTTAATAGTATTAATAAGGTTCGCATTCTGATAGGAATTGATGTGGATAAGTACATCGCTCGAGCGTATCAGAAAGGCGAGCTCTTCTTCGGTGCTGAAGAAGAGGTCAAGGAGGAATGTCTCAGAAAGCTGAAGGAAGACATAGAGCAGTCGAACTATACCAAGCAAGTGGAGGACGGTATGCTCCAGATGGTGCAGGATATGCTGGATGGTAAGCTGGAACTTCGCGCTCATCCTTCGAAGAAGATACACGCCAAGCTCTACATCCTCTATCCCGACAATTATAATCAACACACCTTCGGCGCTGCTATCACGGGGAGTAGTAACCTCAGCGGCAACGGCTTAGGTATAAGCGATGAGAAGCAGTATGAGTTCAACGTCAAGCTGACGCAATACGAGGATGTCGCTTTTGCCAAGCATGAGTTTGAACTGCTCTGGGAAGAGGCCAAGGGAGTTGCCATCAATGCGGAAGACTATCAGGCTACGCTCGACAGAACTTACTTGAGAGGAGACGTCACTCCCTACGAGCTCTATATCAAGATGCTGATGGAATACTTCTCCGACCGCGTCTTGGAAGTCGATCAGGACGATCCCTTTGATATGCCTAAGCCCTATACGAAGTTTGAGTATCAAATGGATGCCGTCTTGGAAGGGTATCAGAAACTCATCCGCTATGACGGGTTCTTCCTTGCCGATGTGGTGGGTCTTGGCAAGACAGTCATCGCAACGATGATTGCCAAGAAGTTCCTCATCGAGAACGGACGCGACCACACGAAGATTCTGGTGGTCTATCCACCTGCCGTGGAGCAGAACTGGATATCAACCTTCAAGGATTTCGGCATCGACAAGTATGCCTGCTTTGTCAGCAACGGCAGTCTTGGCAAAGTGCTCGATGATGACAACTACAAGTATTGGAATGCCGATGAGTACGACCTTGTACTCGTGGACGAGGCGCATAAATTCCGCAACCATACTACAGGTGTCTTCCAACAGTTGCAGGAAATCTGCAAGATGCCTCGCGTAGAGACGGGTAATATTCCTGGGTACAAGAAGAAGGTGATGCTGATTTCAGCTACGCCGATGAACAATACCCCTGCCGATCTCTACTATCAGATATCGATGTTCCAGGACCCGCGTCGTTGCACCATCGATGGCGTACCTAATCTGACTGCTTTCTTCTCGCCCCTCGTGGTGGAATTTCGTAAGTTACGCAAGCAAGAGAACTTTGATGTCAGGCAGTTCAAGAAACTGGCAGAGCGCGTTCGTGACCGTGTCATCAAACCACTGACAGTCAGACGTACACGAACAGATATTGAAAGTATTCCGCGCTATAATAAAGATGTACACGGTTTCCCCAAGGTGGCCGACCCCATCAAGAAGGAATATGAACTGAATCCACACTTGGCAGCACTCTTCAAGAAGGCAATGGACATTCTTGACAAGCGGTTGACCTACGCCCGCTATCAGGCCATTGCCTATCTGAAGCCCGAAGCCTCCAATGGACTCTATGACAATGCGGAACTCATCAGTCGCAGTTTGGCTGGCATCCGAAAGAACGGCCTTGTCAAGCGATTGGAAAGCAGCTTCTTTGCCTTCAAGAAATCAGTTGAGAACTTCCGTCAGGCCAATGAGAATATGCTTCAGATGTGGGAGAACGGCCGCATCTTCATCGCCCCTGACATGGACATCAACCTGCTCTATGAGAAAGGCTATACGGACGATGAGATAGAAGAGAAACTGAACGAGAAAGCCGAGACAAATCCCAAGAATGCCGTTTTCACCCGTGATGACTTCCGACCAGAGTATATTGAGATGCTTCATCAAGACCAGGATCTCTTGGATGAGATGTGGTTGCAGTGGGAATACATCGATGATGACGACGACTCGAAGTTTGCACGGTTCGAGGAACTGTTGAGGCATGAACTCTTCGAGAAAGAGCGTAATCCGGAGGGGAAGATTGTGGTGTTCTCCGAATCTGTAGATACCATTGAATATCTGGCCCGCCGCATCAATCGCAAGGATGTGCTGGTCATCTCATCCCACAACCGCAGTACGCTGTTCAAGACTATTCGCGAGAACTTCGATGCAAACTGGAAGGAGATGAAGAACGACTACAATATCATCCTTACTTCCGACGTCCTGGCCGAGGGCGTGAACCTGCATCGCTCAAATGTCATCATCAACTATGATACGCCATGGAACAGTACCCGACTGATGCAGCGCATAGGACGTGTGAACCGTATAGGCTCGAAGTCCAACACCATCTATAATTATGTATTCTACCCCTCGGAACAGGGCAACAAGGAAATCAAACTTAACCAGATTGCGTTGAGCAAGATACAGACCTTCCACACCACTTTCGGCGAAGACAACCAGATCTACAGCACGGAGGAAATCATCGACCGCGACCTCGACAAACTCTTCAAGGAAGGTATCACGCGCGAGCAGGAAGACCGCAATCTGGAACTTCCTTTCTATGAGGAACTGCGCTCCCTGTATCAGCAGAACCGTAAGGAGTACAAGCGCATCGAACGGCTGTCGCTGCGCAGCCGCACTGGCCGCGAGTCGCGAGACGTTGATGGTGTGACACTCTCCAACGAGACGTTGGTATTCTTGAAGACGAACTTCCGCAAACTATTCTATCTGGTTAGTGATGAGCAAGCTCGTGAGCTTTCTGTCCTTGACGCTCTCAACTATTTCAAGGCCAAGCCCGAAGAAAAGCCTGTGGCAAGAATAGCCCGACATCATGAACATGTGGAGCAGGCCGTGAAAGAGTTCTATCGAGTCAAAGTACAAGAACTGCACGAAGAAGAACAGAACCAGAGTCAGCGCAGTAACCTCGGTGCTCAGGTGACGACAGCTGTCAGCCTCATCAACAGCATGATGCCCCACATCGAGGATGGTGACACACGCCTGAAACTGATGCAATTGAAAGAACTGGCAGAGCGAGGCACCATAACCTATATAGCCAAACGCCTGCAGCGTATTCAGAAAGACTTGCAACGTCACGGCGGCAGCAAAGCAAAAATGACTTTCGAGGAGGCATTGAAGCAGATTCTCGAAATGGCCAATCACTACAACGCTTACTATCGAGACACACAACATGCAGAGGAGGAATCAGATGCGGTAATCATTCTCTCCGAGAGCTTTCAAGGAAGTGAAAAATGAAAGAGTGAAAAGTGAAAAATACAAGTTACTATGGTACAGTATAAAGATATCATCGAATCTCGCTACAATCGTCAGAACTGGCAACTGTTGTTGCATGACATCTTCGGCAATAAGGTGAAGTTCTGGAACACGCCATCCCCAGTTTCCACCAGCAGCCTGTTCGCCAAACAGGCGCTTTGGCTGGGCACTATCACGCTCAGCGATGAACAAACCATCAGTATCTACGAAGTGGAGTTGGCAGATAGCGTGGATATAGTGCGCAACCGCCGAGGCATCCGTGATATGCTGCTCACAACTTGGCGTAACAATGGTAATTCAGGTGCTTTCATGTTCTGCTATCGCAAGAACGAGAGTGTATTGCGCTTCTCGTATGTAAGTGAGACATGGGGATTTAACAAAAAGGGAGATTACGAGAAGATTTCGACAGATACTAAGCGTTACACCTATCTTCTTGGTGAAGGACGTGGTTGCCGTACTGCCATTGAACAGTTCAAGGTCCTTCGTGACAGTAAACAGGCATTGAGCGACATCA
>JAFSWU010000004.1 GCA_017444365.1 Prevotella sp. | reverse complement strand
CCACTTGCTTGCTGATGATCTTATGCGTACCTATTAATATATCAACCTTCCCCTCCTTAAGGTCGGAGAGTAGTTCCTTGGTCTGTTTGGCTGTGCGGGCCCGTGACAGGTAGTCAACCCGTACGGGCATTCCCTTCAGGCGGTCGCGGAAGGTCTGGTAGTGCTGAAATGCCAGAACGGTTGTCGGCACGAGCACCGCTACCTGCTTGGAGTCGCAGGCGGCCTTGAACGCCGCGCGCACGGCAACCTCTGTCTTTCCGAAGCCAACGTCGCCGCAGACCAGTCGGTCCATAGGCTGTGCCGACTCCATGTCGGCCTTCACCTCAGCGGTGGCTTTCAGCTGGTCGGGGGTGTCCTCATAGAGGAACGAAGCCTCTAACTCCTGTTGCAGGTAGCTGTCGGCAGAGAAACGGAATCCTTTCTCGCTGCGACGTTTGGCATAGAGCTTGATGAGGTCGCGGGCAATATCCTTGATGCGCTTCTTGGTGCGCTCCTTGAGTCGTTCCCATGCGCCGGAGCCCAGTATCGAGAGACGGGGCGGCTCGCCTGTGTCGCTGCGGCGGTACTTGGAAATCTTGTAGAGCGAATGGATGCTGACATCCACCTTGTCGTTGTGCTGGTAGATGATGCGGATGACCTCCTGGAAGTCACCGCTGCCTTGTTGTGCGGTTGTGCCAGGCCTGTTGCCGATGGGAATGCGCACCAGTCCTCCGAACTTGCCAATGCCGTAGTCAACGTGTACGAGATAGTCGCCCACCTCCAGTTCCTGTAACTCTTTCATGGTGAGAGCCATCTTGCCCGCACGGGCTGAGTCGCTCTTCAGGTTATATTTATGGAAGCGGTCGAAGATCTGATGGTCGGTGAAGAAACAGGTCTTCAGGTCGTTGTCAACGAATCCCTCGTGGAGGGTGAAATCGACATCGAGATACGAGGAGGAGCCCCCTCCGGCTCCCCCTGGGGGGAGAGAAGACGGGTCGAGAATCTCGCGCAGACGTTGATGCTGCTTCTTGCTGTCGGCCAGTATGCAGATGCGATAGTCCTGCAACTGGTAGTCTTCGAAGGTCTGTTTCAGTAGGTCGAAGTTCTTGTGGAAGAGCGGTTGGGGTAGGGTGTTGAATCGGATGGTGGCATCGGGTGTTCCTGTGGGTGATGTTCCGAACTCTATCCGGCGCAGGCGGAGTGCCTGCTCGCTGAACTGGTTGGCGGTGCAGAGCTGGCTTTCGCGGCGCATGTCTTGCATGATTTGCCGTTGTTCCATCTCGGTGGCACCCTCTAACTGCTCGTTGAGGGCTTGCTTGGAGAACCCCTCGTTGTAGATGCGTTCAATCGTCTCACGCACAAAGAGGAAGTCCTTGACAACCAGTGTAGCCTTGTCGGGCAGAAAACTCATGAAAGGAACTTTTTCGGTTGCCGTCAGTGCCAGTTCGGGAACAATCTCTATGCTCTCCCGCTTGTCTTTGGAGAGCTGGTCTTCCACTTCAAATGTGCGGATGGTGTCTATCTCATCGCCGAAGAAGTCGATTCGGAACGGCAGCTCGCATGAGAAAGAATACACGTCGAGAATACTGCCGCGCCGGGCAAACTGTCCGGGCTCATAGACATAATCTTCTTCCTTGAAACCAAAGTCGCGCAGCTGGTGCTCCATCTCTACAATGTCTTTCGTCTCCCCTACGGTCAGCTTCAGGATGCGCTCGTCGAGGTTCTTCTTCGAAACAACCAGCTCTGCGAGTGCTTCGGGGTAGGTGACGATGAAGAGGGTTGAAGGATGAGGGGTGGAGGATGAAGGATGAAGGGTAGAGGTTGAAGGATGAGGGGTGGAATGTGGAGTGTGGACTGTGGACAACTTGGCGAGCACTTCCGTACGTAGAATCTCGTTGGCGGCATCGCGCTGGCCGTACTTCACCGCACGGCGATAGGAGGAGGGAAAGAAGCAAGCTTCATTCTGTCCCATCAGCTGGGTCAGGTCGTGGTAGAAGTAACCAGCCTCGTCAGCATCGGAGAGAATGAAGAGCATCACTTGGGGAAAGTTCTTCGTGGAATCTTCCTGTTCTCTTAATGAAGCGAAAAGCAAGGGGGCTGCTGACCCCACCATGCCCTGTAGGGAAATCGTCTTCGAGGAGTTGCTCTCCAATAATTTAGAAAGTGCCTTGCATTGAGGCAAGGCACTATAGATTTTTTTCAGTTCCGATGCTGTCATGCGGTGTCTAATTGATAATCTGGTTTGCGTTCACCTCTACGCCATGGTAGGGCTGCTGCTTCGTCCATGCGTCCAAGCCGGTAAGTTGGAGCTTGTTGCCCAATTTCTTGATTTGCAACTTGCCCGATTTGATTTGCTTGCCCTCTTTCTTCTGCACGGTGAACTCGTAGGCATTGTTGCCAAGGCTGCGGTTGAAGATCAGCACACAGCCGCCACCGCTCTCAAAGAACTCGTCGGAGTAGTTGATGCTTCCGTTGCCTTGCACCTTGGGCAGTTCATAGAAGAGGTCGGCTTTCTTCTCGGGAGTGATAAATACAGCAATCTCGCCCCAGCCGTTCTTGCCAATCCATCCGGCCCAATCGCCCTTGAGCGGGCACTTCTCGGGCTGTGCCGTTGTTGCAGCCGCTGAAGAAGAGGAGGATGCGGATGTGTTCCCGCCTTCCGAGGGCTCTACCGTTGTAACCGCCCCAGGCGTATTGGTCAGCGTCACAACCGACTGGCTGACGTAGGCCACCTTCTTCTCCTGCACATAGACCTTCAGCCATCCATTCCACTCGTCATAGACTTTCAGTGTCATGTCGGGTGTCATCTCGCCGTAGATCTCTGCTGAGGTGCTTCCTTTCTTGCGGAGGTTCACTGCTGAGCTACCTTTGCACTTGGCATAGAGCGGCTTGCTGAGGTCAACACCCTCATGCAGGCTGATGAATTGCTTCACATCGCCGAAACCAGGTGTATATAGCTTGTCGCGTGCAGCTTCGCGTAGGATGGGAAGAAGCTCGGTCGTGTTGAGGGCAAATGGTGTGGGGTCGTAGGCGCTGCCGTTGGCGTAGCCACCAGGCAGCATGAGCAGGCTGCTCTTCAGGATGATGTTATTGGCAAGGGCACCAGTGACCTTCCCGATTTTCACCTTGAAATCCTCACCGTCTTTATATTTCATGAGAGACACCTTGCTTTCTTCACCATTCTTAGTCTTGATGCTGAAGAAGAAGTATTCGCCGCTGTGCCCTGTGTAGTTGAGTAGGCCCGTCTGTACAGGATCGCCCTCGGCATTGGTCAGGTAGAATACACCGCAACCCATTTGGTTGTTGACCTCGCTTTGTTCCTCCAAATTGCGGGTGATGAAGAAACGGGCACTATTGACCTCTTCATAGTTCGTCACCCAGAGCCCGATGGGATAAGCACCGTCGGATGATTGTGCCACAGCAGTGATTCCACACATGGCGAACATTGCCGTCACGATTTGTTTTAGATACTTCATAGTCGTTATGTTTGTTGTTTAAGTTTTTTAGTTGGCGGGCATAGGAGGATATTTCCTGAGCCATCCGTCAAGGCGCAGGCGCATCACTCCGAAGAATGCCTCTCCGAAGATGCCGCCGCTCATCTTCGACGTTCCCTCACGACGGTTGATGAAGATGACGGGTACCTCCTTGATGCGGAAACCGATGCGATAGGCGGTGAACTTCATCTCAATCTGGAAGCCGTAACCCTTGAAGCGAATCTTGTCGAGTTCGATGGTCTCCAGCACACGGCGCTTGTAGCACTTGAAGCCTGCTGTCGTGTCGTGAACCTTGAAGCCTGTCACTAAGCGTACATACTTCGATGCAAAATAGCTCATCAGCACGCGTCCGATGGGCCAGTTCACAACGTTCACCCCGCTGACATAGCGTGAGCCGATGGCAACGTCGTAGCCCTCGTCATGACAGGCCGCGTAGAGGCGTGGCAGGTCGTTGGGATTGTGGGAGAAGTCGGCATCCATCTCGAAGATATAGTCGTACTGGCGCTCCAGGGCCCACTTGAAACCGGTGATATAAGCCGTTCCAAGCCCAAGCTTACCGCTACGCTCGATGATGAACAGCCGGTCGGCAAACTCGGTCTCCATGAGGCGATGCACAATCTGTGCCGTGCCGTCGGGTGAACCGTCATCGATGACAAGAATATGGAAGCACTTTTCTAACGAGAAGACGGCACGGATGATTTTCTCCATGTTCTCCTTCTCGTTGTAGGTAGGAATAATTACGATAGCATCGCTTGCGTTCATAGCAGAATTTGTTTGATGTCGTGGGGTGTCTTTACGTCCCCTTTATTTTGTATCCTCTAAAGCTTTCTTGGCCTGTTTGATGGCCATCTCCTTTGCTTTCTTATTAATTTCCGACTCACTGGTCAGCCGGTAGTAGCTGCGGGTGACTCCCTCAGACCCCAGAACAAGCGAGTCGTCTCTCAGATAGACGATGTCGCAGGTGTCGAGTCGCATGTTTGTCACGCTGACATTGTTTTCCTTATCCATCTTGAAGTCGCCACTGGTCATGACCAACTTGCCGTTCCAGATGTGCCATTCGGTGTAATACAGCAATTTGGGATAGACCACGGGACTTTCGTCTTCCAGCGAGTTCTTCTCTTGGATATATCCTATGCTCTGCGCCGTCCAATGGCGTTTGAGGGCAAATCCGTATTCACGCGGAATCATGTACGTCTCGCGCATCGAATCAGTCATCTCTTGTTCTATCCGGGCTTTCATCTTGGGCGTGAGGTGCTCTTGGTCACGCAGCTTCGGCATCACCACATAGCACCAAGTGCCTTTCAGTTCATCAAGATCTACAACCAGATCTGCCACGCCCTTCTCCTCTTTGTTGAGAACCAATCCTAGCCAGTCGCCCACTTTCGGCTTTCCCAGCACCCTCCGTTTCTTGAAGGCTTCGATGATGTTGTAGCTCACAGGGTCGCTGCCGTCTGAGGGCAGCAACACGATGACAGAATCGGTACATCCCTCACAGGCCAGTCCATAGATGGTGCTGTCGCCTTCCAACAGCAACTCCTTATTGTTTTTCCCGTCGTTGGAGGAAGGGGGAATGGCTCCCTGTTCTTTCTGCCCGCAGGCCACCAGCACGAGGGCAGCAGTCAGCGAAAGCAGTATGCTAAGTCTTGCTTTTGTCATTTCTTTTCTTACCAATCGGTTAGGGGGTGGGCAAGTTATAAGGCCAGTTTGGTGCGGAAGTAGTCGATGATGTGGTCGAGTCCTTCGTCTAACTTCACCTTGGGCTCCCAACCAAGCTTCTCTTTGGCGAGTGTGATGTCCGGACGGCGCATCTTCGGGTCGTCGCTGGGCAGCGGACGGAATACGATCTTGCTCTTTCCGCCAATCTTGGCAATGACCTTCTCTGCCAGCTCCAGCATGGTGAACTCACCCGGGTTGCCAAGGTTGACAGGTCCCGTGAAGGAATCTTCCGTGGCCATCATGCGCAGCATTCCCTCAATGAGGTCGCTGACATACTGGAACGAGCGGGTCTGTGTGCCGTCGCCATAGATGGTGATGTCCTCGCCGCGCAGAGCCTGCACCACGAAGTTCGATACCACACGACCATCACTGATTGCCATGCGTGGACCATAGGTGTTGAAGATGCGGATGACTTTCGAGCGCACCCCGTGCAGACGATGGTAGTCGAAGAAGAGCGTCTCGGCACAACGCTTGCCCTCATCGTAGCAAGAACGTGCTCCGATGGGGTTCACATTGCCCCAGTAGGTCTCTGGCTGCGGGTGAATGTTGGGGTCGCCATAGACCTCACTCGTTGAGGCCTGCAGAATCTTACAGTGCGTACGGCGAGCCAGTCCCAGCATGTAATAGGCACCGAAGACAGAGGTCTTGGTGGTCTGTATCGGGTCGTGCTGATAATAGATGGGCGATGCCGGGCATGCCAAGTTGTATATCTCGTCCACCTCAGCCCAATAGGGGTTGATGACATCGTGGCGCACCAGCTCGAAGTTGGGCTTGCCAAGCAGGTGCCACACGTTCTCCTTAGAGCCCGAATAGAAGTTATCCAAACAGATGACATCATGCCCGTCGTTGACGAGGCGCTCACACAGATGCGAGCCAATGAATCCGGCTCCGCCGGTCACAAGTACACGTTTCATATTGCGTTATATG
>JAFSWU010000139.1 GCA_017444365.1 Prevotella sp. | reverse complement strand
CTTGGGCTTTTTCTGGAACAGCTGAGCGGCCTGCGAGCGCACTTCCTTGTCTTGCTGGAAGGCCTCCACAAGTGCCTCGTACTGCTCGTCGCTGATCTTCGACGTCAGTTCCAGCTTTTCGTCGCCGAGGTCGTTTCTCTTCGAAAGGAACTCCACTGCCGTTTGGAGTCCTATGTTCAGTTCTCTGATTGCTTTATTTAATCTGATGCTCATTCTGTTGTCTTCTCTAATTAATTTTTATGGGTCCTATGGGTCTAATAGGTCTCATAGGGCTCATGGGGCTCATGGGTCCCATGGTCCTATCCTTACTCAAACTCTGCCTTCAGCACTTCGAGCACGTGATCGACAGTCTCCTCTTCGAGGTCGGCTTTCTCAATCAGCATCTCGCGCGGAGCGTTGATGACAGCCTTGGCGGTGTCGAGACCGATGCCTTTGATGGAGTCGATGATCCACTGGTCGATCTCATCGGCAAACTCGTCGAGGTAGATGTCCTCGTCGGCTTCGCTCTCGGAAACCTCACGGAACACGTCGATGGTATATTCGGTCAGCATCGAGGCGAGTTTGATGTTCAGTCCGCCACGTCCGATGGCTAAGCTCACCTCCTCGGGCTTCAGGAACACCTCGGCCTTGCGGTTCTCCTCGTCGATGTTGATGCTGGATACCTTGGCGGGCGAGAGGGCACGCTGGATGAAGAGCTTGGTGTTGGCGGTGTAGTTGATCACATCGATATTCTCGTTGCAGAGCTCGCGCACGATACCGTGTACACGGCTACCCTTCACACCCACGCAGGCTCCTACGGGGTCGATGCGCTCGTCGTAGCTCTCTACGGCAATCTTGGCACGCTCACCGGGCATGCGGGCGATTTTCTTCACCGAGATCAGTCCGTCGTTAATCTCGGGAACCTCGGCTTCGAGCAGACGCTGCAAGAAGAGCGGACTGGTGCGCGAGAGGATGATCTTGGGGTTGTTGTTCTCGTTGGTCACCTGATGGATGATGGCACGGATGGTCTCGCCCTTGCGGTACTGGTCAGAGGGAATCTGCTCGGCCTTGGGCAGGATGAGCTCGTTGTTCTCATCATCTACCACGAGCACCTCGCGCTTCCACATCTGATAGACCTCGCCCGAGACAATCTGTCCCACGCGATCCTTGTACTTGTTATACAGCGAGTCGTGCTCCAGCTCCAGAATCTTCGAGGCCAGGGTCTGGCGCAGGTTCAGGATGGCACGGCGGCCGAACTTCGTGAAATCCACACGCTCACTCACTTCCTCGCCCACCTCGTAGTCGGGCTCAATCTTCTGAGCGTCTGTCAGAGAGATCTGCTTGTTCTCGTCGGCCACCTCGCCGTCTGCCACCACCATGCGGTTGCGGTAGATCTCGAAGTCGCCCTTGTCGGGGTTCACGATGACGTCGAAGTTCTCATCGCTACCGAAAATCTTCACCAGCACGTTGCGGAAGCTTTCCTCCAACACGCTGACCAACGTAGTACGATCGATATTCTTTGTTTCCTTAAACTCTTTAAAGGTATCGATCATGCTTACTGTTTCTTCTTTCTTTGCCATTATATCATTTTTTAGTTATTGTCATTTGAAGTTAATCAGGTACTTCGTGTACTTCACCGCATCCATCTGGTAGGTATGATCTACCTCCTCCATGACGGGGCGTTTCTTTCCCTCTACGTGTACCTTCTCCTGAACGCCCACGACAAAGTCGTTGCCATCGACCGATTTCAGCACGCCCTGCACCTTCTTGCCCTCGGCAGTGAGCACCTCCACCTCTTTCCCGATGAAGTTCACATACTGCTGCGGCACCTTGAACGGCTGCCCGAGACCTGCCGAACCCACTTCCAACTCGAAGTCCTCTTCGTCACGGTTCAAGTGATCCTCGATGAACTTGCTCAGCTCCACGCAGTCCTCTATCCACACGCCGTCGGCGTGATCAATCTCTACTACAATACGATTGTCCGGACTGATTTCCACATCTACCAGAAAGTAGTCCTTTCCCTCCAACCACTCTTCTACAATTGTTCTTACGACGTTTTTGTCTATCATATTTTGATGATGAATTAAAATAAAATGAGGAACTCTTCGCGAGTCCCTCATTCCTCTGAACGGTGCAAAGGTACAAAGATTTTCCGAACCGCCCAAATGTTTCGCGCATTTTCTTTCATTTGATGCCTCTTCTTTTCACGTTATGCCGTAGGCACAAAGATTTTCCATGAATGATGTAGGTTAGAGTTACGATGACTAACTCTTAGAGTTACGACTGCTAACTCTTAGTGTTACGGTTTGACCAAGTATGTATTTGAGTGTATGCCATTACACCCCTCTTTTCTATAGTGTACGGTCAACAATTTATATAATTTTTAGTTAATTTTTAGGGGGGGGGGTAATTGATTTAAATCAAGAAAACTCACAAAAAGAGAAAATATTCCTTTACATTTCTTTGTATAATAGATGAAAAAATGATAAATTTGCTTTCTAATCATGTAGTCGATCCGCGAGAAATAGTTACAGCGAATTGTTAAAGAACAAAAAAATGATGGGGATCAAGATTACATATTGCCGCACAGGAATCAATTGCCGCATTTGGCAATTGGTGATGGGGATATGTATGTCCTTTTTCATTCCCGCAAGTGCTGACGCACAGCACACCACCTCCCTTGCCACTTACGCTGGCGACGATTGCGCTGTCACCATCGACAACCCATCGCTCAGCCTCAACGCCGACAGCACAGAGGTGGCTCTTGAGATGCTGTTCCACTTGGGCGGAGCGGCTCTACCGAAAGGCGAGGCCGTCAGCATCACGCCGATGCTCTGCACCGAGACTGACACGCTACGCTTTCCTGCGGTCGAGCTCTATGGCAAATGGGCTTACTATCACGCCTCCCGACATCAGTCACCCACTCACTCCTCGCTCCAGTTTGCCGAGCAAGTGGCACACACGCCCCTGCCCTACCAGCAGGTTGCAGGCTACCAGCCGTGGATGAGTCATGCCTCGCTCTACGTGACGGTCACCCGCACCGATGAGTGCGACAACGTCACCGCCGAGAACACCTTCTGCGCCATCGAGCCGACGGTGTCGTATCAGAACCGGAAGATTGCGGGCACACATGATGACAACACGCGACAGCTCAGCGGAACCGCCTACATCGCCTTCCCCGTCAACAGCACCACGGTGCGCGAGGACTTTGCCAATAACCAACAAGAGCTGGCTACGCTATGCGCCACCATCGACAGCGTCATGTCATCGCCACGCATTCAGGTGCGCCGCATCTTCATCAAGGGCTTTGCCTCGCCCGAAGGTTCCTATGCCAACAATGAGCGGTTAGCACGCGAGCGCACAGCCAACGTCTGCCAGTATATGGCAGCGCAATGCGGCATCTCGCCCATGTTGCTCTCCACGGAATATGAGCCCGAGGATTGGCAGGGTGTGCGCGACTACGTGAGCCAAAGCAACCTCGCCGACCGAAAAGCCCTGCTCGCCATCATCGACTCCAACCTGCAGCCCGACGCGCGGCTCGCCGAGATCAGCAAGAATCATCCTGCCTCCTATCAGCATCTGCTCAAAGAGGTGTTCCCGAGGCTCCGTCATACCGACTACCTCGTCGATTACACGCTGCGCACCGTCACCCAAACCGACGACCAGCTGCTTACCGATACCATCCGACACACCAACATGTCCGTCAGGGAGCGGCCCGTCGTACCCGTCGAGTGCAACATCCCCTCGTTCCGACCGTGGTTGGCCGTGAAGACGAACCTGCTCTACGACCTCGCCGCCGCACCGAACATCGAGTTGGAGTTCTTTGGGGGCAAGGACCAGAAGTACAGCCTCATGGCGGAATACACCGCCCCGTGGTGGCGATGGAACAAGCTGAACTTCTCTTACCAGATACAGGTGGTCGGCATGGAGCTGCGCCGCTGGTTCCGTCCACGCTGCGCCAACCGCCGCCCCGCCCTCTGCGGACACTTCGTGGGACTCTACGCCGCTGGCGCACGCTACGACTTCGAGAAGAGCAAGGTGGGCGACCAGGCGGATGTTGTCAGCCTCGGCCTTACCTACGGTTACGCATGGCCCATCGCACCCCACTGGAACATCGAGGCAAGCGTCTCGGCAGGCTATGTGAGTGGAATCCGCGACCACTACCACGCAGAGTTTGAGAGCACCCACCTTATATATAAATACACCAAGAACCTCTCCTACTTCGGACCCACCAAGCTCAAGATCTCAGTGGTGTACCTGCTGTCAAGGGGTCCCTGGAAATTTAAGAAAGGAGGTGCCAGATGATGAAGATTGGACTCATAAGGCTCATAAGGCTCATAAGGCCAATAGGTCTCATAGGACTCATAGGGCTTATAGGGCTTTCCCTCACCTCCTGCCACCGTGAGCCGTTGGAGGACTATTACACCAAGAACAACACGGCGAAGATACGCGTGAAGGTGGATTGGCAGACGCTCTTTAAAGAAAGGCCATCGGGCATGACACTTGTACTTGCCAAGGACGGCGACCAGGTCTTCACAACCGACATTACCAACGATGTTGATTACCAAGACCTATATTTGGAGCCCGGCTACTATAAGATGCTGATCTTCAACCGAAGCTACGGAGAGTTCGGAACGATTACCTTCGGCCAGCGGAATAGTTTTGAAAACATCTTTGCTGTCGGGAAAAACGAAGCACGTACAACGGATTTCTGGGATGTCAACGTGTCCTACACCCGTGAGCCTGAGCATATCGGCTGCGTGGTGGACTCCTTTCCAGTGACACCGAGCATGGTTGATGATGACATCCACTTCTTCCCCTACTACGAGAAAGAAGAGGAGGAAAGCGTAGATTCCGTTGAACGAATTGATTCCATATACCACGAGGTGGTGGAACCCATGACGACAGAGATGGACATCCGTGTGCGCGTCATCGGCATCAAATACATGCGCAGTGTCATCGGTAGCATCTCGGGCATGGCAGACGGCTTCCAGCTCACCCAGGCATGGCGCCGCAACCAGACGACCCATCATCTCTTAGACAACTGGAATCAATCCACCACAACCTACATTGATGGTGACACACTGAAGAGCGTGGGCTATATCTCCACCACCATACGCACATTCGGACTGCCCCGTGGCAGGGAGCTCAATGAGCAGCGCGACTCCACGAGCAACATCCTCTCGCTCTGCTTCACCTTGATTGATGACACCACGCGCATCGTGTTCCGCTACCCAGTGGGCAAGATGATTCGATACAAGAAGGATGCGCAGCTGAGCCGGGCAGACAACCCCGACGAGGAGAGTGGCTCCAAGGAATTCCCCAAGTCGGCAGTGACGTTGGAGCTCGACCTGGTTGTCGATGCACCGTTCTATCGAGAAGATGAGCTACCCAACTTGCCTTACACACAGCCCTCGGGAACGGGAGCCTTCGATGCGGAAGTGGCACCATGGGGCGATGATGTGAACGTAGATGTGCCCATGTAAGATCCACCCCCCAACCCCTCCAAGGGAGGGGAGGACAAGATAAGGGATTTATTTTTTATTTATTAACTTTTTAATTTTTAGTGATTATGAACAAGAAGTATTATCTATTTGCAGCCGCTGCAGCAGTGCTTTCGCTGACAGCATGCTCAAGTGACGACGACGCTGTGCAGACCAAAGGCGCACAGACTGCCGCCGTGGATCAGGCCGTAAGTTTTGATACTTATACGGCTGGTACTACTCGCGCTGGTGATCCTGTTGGTGTATTGACCACTGATAAGATGAAGACCCCTGGTAAAGGATTTGGTGTATTCGCATTCACCACAAATAACAATGCTGATTACACAACTACTCTTACTCCTGACTTCATGTATAACGAACATGTTCACTGGTCTGGTGGTTGGACTTATTCTCCGCTGAAGTACTGGCCCAACGAAACAACCGCTGATATGCTCAATGCAACAGGACATGCAGTCTCCGTACATACTGACAAAGTAAGCTTCTTCGCCTATGCTCCTTGGGTAGAGACTAAGACTGGAGGACTGACCTCCTCTGGTGCCTCGGATAAAATCACGACATCATACCATGCTTCTGAGACATCTGGCATCATGGCTATTACGACAGAGGCTACAACAGGTGACCCTCGCGTAGAATGGAAGGTGTCTGCAGATCCCGACAACAACGTTGACCTTCTTTGGGGTGTTGCTCCTGCTGGTTTTGGATATACAGCTGTAAACGGTACTGACATCTCTAGAGAAGAAGGAAAGCCTCTCGTTAATATGGTGAAGCCCGACAAGGACCAGAAGATTAAGTTCCTTTTCCAGCACGCTCTCTCTCGTATCGGCCTCACTGTTGTTTCTGCTATCGACCAGATTGCAGCCGGTGGTTCATTCGACATAAATGAAAGCCGTGTGCTGATTGACGAAGTAAAAATCTATGGTGATTTTGGTACTCATGGTGTTTTGAACCTGAACAATGGTACTGCAAACGTTGCAAAATGGGAAGATGTAGTTAGAACAGCAAGCACAGAAGGAAGTCCTTTGTTCACGATTAATGCTACCAATGGCTACTTGAATCCTGACCTCCGCTACGATGCCAGCAAGTTTACAGGAACTGGAACAATTGAAGATACTCCCAGTAAGTTCGATGAGCTCAACCAAGGTGTACGCCCCAGTGAGCAAGATTTGATGGTAGGTGGACCAGACCCAAGTAAGAAGGTGAGCGAATCAGCCACAGCTCCCGCATTTGATTGGGGCAAGACCTACTACAAACAAGATGGTAACGACTATGTACTGGCTAATGTGACCTATACTAATGATGCTGATTTGTATACATTCGATGAAGCAACAAATAAGCTCACGCAGGCCTATACATCTTCTAACACCAGCGTAAAACTCGATGCCAACAGCGAAAAGCTCTACACGATTTCGACTGGATCTGCAGCTACTGGTACTCTGACCGCAGCCCAGTATTATCACAAAACCGGAAGTGCAGGCAGCTATAAATACGAACTGATAACTGCTACTGCTGGCGATGATGCTGGTACAGACGAATATTATCTTGCTTCTGGATTCAATAAAACTTTGATTACTGGTATTCCCGACTACGCCTCTGCTATCTACTGGACAGATCTTCTGCCTCGCTACTTCATGGTAATTCCTTCGGATGTAACACCGACTCCTACAACTATCAATGTGAAGATTACCTATCATGTTGTTACTAAGGATACCAAGCTGACCGGCAATGTTTCTAACATTACCAATGCTATCACAAAGACAACTTCTATCCAACTGCAGAATGGTAAGTCTTACAACCTGAAGCTCATCCTCGGTCTGACTTCTGTGAAGCTCGACGCTACTGTTAAGGACTGGGAGGTTGCTGACGAAACTGAGATCAACCTTCCCCGTAACGAGGAGTAAATAAAAAGCCAGAAGCCAAACCCCTAAGGCCCCCTTTCTGATTCCCCCCAAAGGGGAAAGAGAAGATGAGGCTCTTGAGGGAAAAGGCTGAATATTCTTTCAACCGTGAGGCGGGGTTCCCGCCTCACGGTTTCCCCCACAAAAGGGCATAGCCCATAAGACCTATCGGACTTATAGGACCTATGGGACCTATGAGACCTATAAAAACCAATAAAAAAACAACTGCTATGGAAGCTCCGAAAACATTTCTCCCGCCAGGGGGTGGCTACGAAGGATTATCAGTATATAAGAAGGCAACTGTGATCTTCGACTTGACCTATCACTTCGCACACCGCTTTCTCACGGTTGGCGACCGCACCATAGACCAAATGGTGCAAGCTGCCCGCTCGGGCAAGCAGAACATCGCCGAAGGGAGTGCAGCCAGTTCAACCTCCTCAGAGACAGAGCTGAAGCTGATGAATGTGGCAAGAGCAAGCATGCAAGAACTGCTCGTGGACTATGAGGACTATCTGCGTGTGCGCCATCTGAAGAAATGGGAACTCAAGGACGAGCGGGCTTTCAAGACCCGCAACTTCTGCAAGACCCACCAAGCACCCACCGACTTCATGGAGAACATCGAGCTACGCTCCGACGAGGCTATCGCCAACATCGTCATTACTCTCATCCACCAGTTCGACAGCATGATGGGGAAGCTCATCGAGCGACTGGAACTGGACTTTGTCGCCAAGGGCGGCATACGAGAAAGAATGACCGCCGCCCGATTGGGCTACCGCCAACAGCAAGGCGACGAGATTCAACGTCTCTCAGAAGAGAACCAAAAACTGAAGGAGGAAATTAAGAGGCTGAGAGAAAGGCTATAGGACCTATGGGACCTATGGGACCTATGAGACCTATGGGACCTATAAGACCTATAAGACAAATAAAAGGCGAATGAGAAAAGGAAGACAAAGGATTATCATAGCAATCATGGGAGCTCTGCTCTTTGCAGGCTGCTCCCAGGACGATGAGACGGTGGTGAATACCGTCTCTCAAGGTGCTATGCCGATCACCTTTGACTGCCGCTATGGGACCTATGAGTCCTATGAGACCCACGAGTCCCATGATACCCGCGCCGCCAACGGCTACACGGGAGATATCAATGCCGAAAACAACGAACTACACTATGCAGGATTTGGTGTCTTCGCCAGCACGGCTGACGGGATCAGGCCCGACCTGATGTACAACCAGGAGGTAGAGTATGTCTTCCATGCCGACGGAACGGGGGACGGCTACTGGATATATTCCCCCTTGAAATACTGGCCCGCTGACCCAACGGATGTCAGCTTTTGCACTTATGCACCTTACGTAGAAACTCCCGGTATGCTGCCCGAGGGAACGACCGGCATCATTGGCATGTCATCGACCACCGCCACCACACCTTATATAATATACGCACGCGCGAAACACCCTGAGGAGAACGTGGATCTCTTGTGGGGATATTTGAAACCCGGCTCACGCAGCATTGTGGGACTGACCATGCACCACGCTTTGGCAAGAATGAGAATCAGCTTGGGCATTACCAACGGCAGTTCACTGGCCGTGGGTGAGCGCTTCTTAGTGAAGCGTATCAAGCTCAAAGGAAACTTTGCCAAGACGGGTCGGCTGAACCTGAAACAAGGAGCCACCGGCACACCGCCCGTGTGGATTCCCAACTGGACGAACCAAGACTTGGCAGATGGTTCCGCTGCCGATGATGAGGACAATGTCATCGTCATCGACCACAACCCAGAGGTAACCACAGCCTCCTACGGCATCATCACTGAGGGTACACGCTACATCGACAACCTGCCGGCACGCTGGCAGCCTGTCGGACTGTCGCACTTAGACTACGACCCAAGTGACCCAGACCTGAAGGACAACAGGACGAACCTTCTCTGCATGGGCGACTATCCGAGCTACCTGTATCTGATACCACAGGCAGACCTCACCTTCACCTGTGTCATCGACTACTGCATCGTCAGTGCCGACGGAAGCACAGTGACCGACTATCACAAGACAACGGCAACGTTAGAAACACCCATTCACATCACACCGCTCAACGGCAACCAGACGTATGATGTGACATTGAAAGTAACGATATGATAAGAGGAAAGGACATAGCAAGGAAGCTGATGGGACTCATGGGGCCTATAGGACTTATAGGGCTTATGGTCTTCTCGGCCTGCTCCTCCGAGCAACAAGAGGGGGAGGCAACTGTGCAACAGCAGCCTGTGGACTTGGTTGCCTATACCGCCCAGCCCACCACTCGCGCCGACTCCTCCATGTTGGCGGAACCAGCCATTCCCATGGGGAAGAGCATCGGGGTATATGCCTACTACCACGACAACTCCACATGGGCAGTGGAGGATGCTGCCGATCCCAAGCGAACCCTGCCCAACTTCATGTTCAACCAGCAGGCGACGAACCCGGGCTTAGACCTGCCCTACACCTACTCGCCCCTGAAATACTGGCCCAACGAGGAGGAAGACGGGGTGTCATTCATTGCCTATTACCCCTATAGCTCCACCGCCGCCGAGATAACGCGCTCGGGCATCACGCCCCTCATGGACAACCTCGGACTGCCACCCTACGGTGTAGGACTGCCGCAGTTCCGATTCGCCGTGAAGGACGATGTGAAGCAACAGGTGGACTTCTTGGTGTCAGACCTCCTGCCCGACCTGCACTACCCCGACAACACCAGAATCAGCGACCGCGTGCGCTTCTACTTCAAACATGCGCTGTCGAAGATCGAGTTCCGCATCATCGTGGACGAGGCTATCCGTGAACGGGTGGCGTATTTCACGCTCAACGGCATCTCCATCACCAACATATATAATGAGGGGCTGCTGACTCCGGAATATGACAGCGGTACAGGCGAGACCTCCTTGGTATGGTCTGACTACAGCAACTTGCACAAGACCGACTACGACTGCAAGACGACAGAGGCGTACCTGCTGCTGCCACAAGCGCTGCGCAACGACGCGCACCTGAACATCAGCTACGACTTGGCCCTGAAGGCTGACGGAACGGTCTATCAGTATGACGGCAGCGGTAATCCCGTGGCCATCGACGACTATATTTATGAAAACCACGATGCCTCCATACAGCTGAACACGCTGTGTGTGATCGGCACGGAGGACCTGCTCACTGCATGGGAGCCGAACTACCACTACGTCTATACGATACGCCTGCGGGCCAACCGCATCGAGTTTACCGGACAGGTGGCACCATGGGGACAGTATATCTGGGAGCCGCTGACACCCATTGAATAGAGGAAAGAGGAGAGAGGAGAGAGGAAAGAGGAAAGAGGAGAGAGGAAAGAGGAGAGAGGAGAGAG
>JAFSWU010000138.1 GCA_017444365.1 Prevotella sp. | reverse complement strand
TTTCGACCTCAACGCACTTTCGAAAGAGGTCGCAAAGGATGCCCGTCGCTGGAACGAGAACAATCCCTTCCCCATCGCTGCTGACGAGTTCTTCAGCGAGAAACGCCTCATCCCCAACACGGAATTGAAGGACATCTTTGAAGCACCTTTCGTATTCAAACGTAATGGCATCTATTACTTCACTTATTCGTCAGGCTCTTGCCACACAGACACGTATCGTGTACAGTACGCTACCTCGACCGTAGGGCCGATGGGACCTTTCGAGTATAAGGGCGAACTGCTCACCACCAACGAGGATGAGACCGTTCATGGGCCTGGACATCACTCCATCATCGACATCAAGGGGAAGTATTACATCGTCTATCACAGACACAACAACCCGAAATCCATTCACGGCTTCAATCGTCAGGTGTGCATCGACGAACTGAAGTTTGATGCACAAGGCAATATCCTCCCGATTGTGCCGACACACAACGCACAGAACGTGGACATCTTCAAGGGAGCATCGAAACAGAAGAACTTGGCTTTTGGTGCGAAGGTGACCGCCTCATCTTACTATGATGATTGGTTCAAGCCAGAATATGCTGTGGATGACAATAATGCCACATTGTTGAAAGCGAAACATTGCAACTGGCAAGGTCGCAGACACGACGAATGGCTCCAGATAGACCTCGGCAAACCCACAAAATTCAATGAGGTGTGGACTCAGTTTGAGTACGCCACCTTCTTCTATCAGTACAAGATTGAGACATCGATGGACGGACAGAACTGGACGCTGTATGCCGACCGAACGGACAACACGATGCAGGGTTCGCCCATGATTGATAAGGGTACAGTCAAAGCACAATACATCCGCATCCGCATCACCGACACGCAGAAGAACGGACACATGCCCGCTATCTGGAACGTGAAAGTGTGGGCAAAAGCCCCTGCCTTGCCCGAGACGAACGTAGAGAGCAACGACGGTTATCCTGGCATGCACAAAAAAGATGTAGAAGCTAACGAGCGGATGGATATTGCTGCCTTGATGAACTTCAACGCCGATGTCTTAGCCAAAGACAAGAAGCAACCTTTCGACGTGACCGAAGTGGCATTTGGCACAGGCGACCTCAACCGCACTTCCATGACCTTCAAGGCGAACAAACCCATCCGTGCCCGTGTGAAGGACGGCACATGGGCGCTCTTCTTCAACGGCACACAGCAACTGGTCAGCGAGACGCCCCTCCCTGCCACTTACCGCTATAACGCTCCCTACACGATTGCCGCTTGGGTGCTCAGCACAAAGATAGGACCTGTTTCTACAGTAGCATCGCTCTCCTCATCTCGTGCAGACCTTGCCACTACGGAGTTCCGATTGGGTACAGACCCGTCCACAGGACTCATCAACCACAATGGCTCGTTCGAGAGTTGTGGTGCACCCCAAGAAATCAAGGAGGGTGAAGGCAAGTGGCAATTCTGGGTCGTCACGTTCGACGGCTGGATGGAACGTGTCTATCTGAACGGCAAACTGCTGAAGGAGAAGAACAACTTCTTGATGGTTCGCCCCGATGGACACATCACGATTGGTGCTGATGGAGCTGGAACCAACAATTTCATGGGTTACATCAACGCTATGTCTATTGTACCTGTGGCTTTGCCTGCTGAGGTAATAGAGCAAGTATATCAAGCCAGCAACCATTTTAACACACCTTCCCTCGGTGACGATGACTTTGAGGAGATTGACCCCGACAGCAAGTTCACGCTTTCTCCAGACATGAAGCCAACGTTGGAGAAAAAAGAGGAATTCACGCTTTCTGCCACATCAGGCAACTTCAACGATGCTCCATTGGAAAATGGTGGAGAAATGTACAAAGAGGTAACAGGTGACTTCGTGGTGATGGCGACCGTTGCCGATATGGAAGGACTGAAAGAGCATAACGTGAAGGGCTACAACGAAGGAGGCATTCTCATCACGGATGGAAACGGCACGTTCTATCAGTTAGGCGCATTCCCCCTCTACAACTGCGGTAATATGCTCACGGTGCTTAGCGGTCGAGGTCGTCCACAATTTCCCAACTACAAGGGCTACGATTTCGACCCGAACATCCAGTTTGAACGCCGCGGCGACCAGCTTTTCGCCCGTACCAGCAAGGACGGCAAGAACTGGAGTAACATGCCAGGTTCACCCATCGAAGTGAACACACCAACTTTGAAAGTGGGTGCCTATCAAACTACCTATAACGAGAACCCATCATGGGTGAAGTTCCAGGACTTTATCATCTATCAAAAGAAATAAACCAACACATATTGAAATATGATGATCTATCGAAACATCTTGAAGGGATTGTTGCTGCTCAGCATGACGGCAGTCACCCTATCTGTCAACGCACAACGCAAGGAAACCGTCCTGCGCGATGGTTGGAAATTCTCACGTGGTGAAGGACTTGATGCCACCGCTCCATCAGAAGTGAACTTCAATGACAAGAAGTGGCAAACAGTACAAGTGCCTCACGATTGGGCAATCAGCGGTCCATTCAACAAGGAAATTGACAAACAGACCGTTGCCATCGAACAGAACGGTGAGAAACAAGCCACAGAGAAAACTGGACGCTCAGGTTCCTTGCCTTGGATTGGCGAGGGCTGGTACCGTACCAAATTCACCGTCGATAAAAACAGCCAACGCGTCATCCTCAACTTTGACGGAGCAATGGCTGAACCCGAGGTGTATGTGAACGGGGCGAAAGTCGGCGAATGGAAATACGGCTACACGCCTTTCAACATCGACATCACAGGTGTTGTGAACAGCGACGAAACGCCCAACACATTGGCTGTGCACTTGAAGAATGTGGAGGAAAGCAGCCGCTGGTATCCTGGAGCAGGTCTTATCCGTCCTGTCACACTCATTCAAACTGGGAAAGCTGCCATCGAGCAATGGAGTATCGCAGCCAA
>JAFSWU010000137.1 GCA_017444365.1 Prevotella sp. | reverse complement strand
TATCAGGGCGACGACACCAAGGCACCTGAACTCATCAAGGAGCCGCTGGAGTATGAGGCAATTAAAGTACAAACACGTAACTATAAGAATTAAAAGCTATGGCACGTAATATTAGTTTCACTGTCAAATATTGGAAGCAAAATGGTCCTAAGGAAAAAGGACATTTTGAGTCCCGCGAGATGAAGAACATTCCCGATGACACTTCGTTCCTGGAGATGCTCGACATCCTGAACGAGGAGCTCATCAACGAGGGCAAGGAGCCCTTTGTCTTCGACCACGACTGCCGCGAGGGTATCTGCGGCATGTGCTCGCTCTATATCAATGGTACGCCCCACGGCAAGACCGAGCGCGGCGCTACCACCTGTCAGCTCTACATGCGCCGTTTCAACGACGGCGATGTCATCACCGTTGAGCCCTGGCGCTCTGCCGGATTCCCCGTCATCAAGGACTGCATGGTAGATCGTCGTGCCTTCGACAAGATCATCCAGGCTGGCGGCTATACCTCCATCCGTACTGGTCAGGCTCAGGATGCCAATGCCATCCTCATCCCGAAGGAAGACGCTGACGAGGCCATGGACTGCGCAACATGCATCGGTTGCGGTGCTTGTGTGGCAGCTTGTAAGAACGGTTCAGCCATGCTGTTCGTCTCTTCCAAGGTTTCGCAGCTTGCACTCCTGCCCCAGGGCCGTCCCGAGGCAGCACGCCGTGCCAAGAAGATGATTGCCCGCATGGACGAGCTCGGCTTCGGCAACTGCACCAACACCCGCGCTTGCGAGGCTGTGTGCCCGAAGAACGAGTCCATCGCCAACATTGCCCGCCTGAACCGCGAGTTCATCAAGGCAAAGCTGGCCGACTAATATTATTATAAGGTAGTGGGGTACAAAGGCCTCACTACCTTTTTTATTTCCACTGCATTGACGGTGGCAAGATACTAATTTGAAATCATAACGTCATTCATCACGATTCCCGTGAAAATGCGGCCGCTGCTGATGCCTAACTTGCGGGCGGAGAAGAAGCGGTCTGCTTGTTCAAAGGTGCAGATGGGCGAAACGGAAATGGAAGCGGCAGGAATGCCTGCATTCATAAGCTGCTGGCGGTTGCATTCCGGCAAATCAAGATGCCATTTCTCTTGATGAGAGAGGGCGTTTTCTTGTCTGCGGCTGAAGGAAGGCATATCGAACCCCACTTGTACGAAAGCCTCATACACCTCGTCGCCCACCTCGAAGCTGTCTTGATGGATGCCAGGGCCTATCTGTGCCACGAGCTGCAGAGGCTGTGTGCCATAGGCCGCTTCCATTTCCGCAATGGCTTTCTCTGCGATACGTGCCACGGTGCCTCGCCATCCGGCGTGAATGGCGCAGACGGCATGATGGGCCTTGTCGTAGAGCAGAATGGGGATGCAGTCGGCAGTAGAAACACCGATGCACACGCCTTCCAGGTTCGTCATCAGCGCATCATAGCCCTCTAAGGCTTCACGTCTTTGTTCCTCCGAAAGCGACAGCAGCGCCTCGTCAATCCTTGCCACCTTCGTCAGATGTACCTGGTGGGGCATCAGCAACCGATCATCGCTGATACCAAGCAATGTGCACAGAGCCTCGCGGTTTTTGCGGATGCATGCCTCGTCATCCCCGCAAAAGCGGTTGATGTTCAACTCCGCATAGTTGCCTTTGCTATATCCTCCGTGACGAGTGGTGCTAAATGCCGTCACCTCCGTTCCCAAGTCATAATATACAAGTTTTGGCTGTTTCATCGTTCTGTTTTCCCCTTCTATTTCCGTTATTTCTGGCAAAGATACAAAATAATTCCTCAGAACAGCTTGTTTGTTGGAAAAGAATGCTTACTTTTGTAGTGGAATGGAGCTCAAGGACAAAATCACCGAGCAGCCGTCGCGTTACGACCATCTGGAGAAGATGTCCGTAACGGAGTTGTTGCAGCACATCAACGAAGAGGATGCGCTGGTGGCTGCGGCCGTCCGCAAAGCATTGCTGCAGATAGAACCACTTGTGGAAGCCATTGAGCCGAGGATGAGGCGGGGTGGCCGACTCTTTTATGTCGGAGCAGGCACCAGCGGTCGGTTGGGTGTTTTGGATGCCAGTGAGCTTCCGCCCACCTTTGGCGTGCCCGACACCTGGGTGGTTGGTCTCATAGCCGGCGGTGAGCAGGCTTTGCGCCACGCTGTAGAGCGTGCCGAGGATGTTGCTGAACAGGGCTGGCAGGATTTGCTGTCCTATGCTCCAACTCCTGACGATACCGTGCTGGGCATCGCTGCCTCTGGCACCACCCCCTACGTGCTGGGTGCCGTGAAGGAAGCCAGGGAGAACGGCCTGCTGTCGGGATGTATCACCAGTAACCCCGGAACGCCTTTGGCACAGGCCGTGGAGTTCCCGATAGAAACCATTGTTGGACCGGAGTTTGTGACAGGTTCCAGTCGCATGAAGAGTGGCACGGCCCAGAAGATGGTGCTGAACATGATTTCCACGACGCTCATGATTCGTTTGGGACGTGTGCAAGGCAACCGCATGGTCAACATGCAACTGACGAATGACAAGCTCGTTGACCGCGGCACCCGTATGTTGCAGCACTCGTTGGGTCTGAGCTATGAGGAAGCTCAACAACGTCTCTTGGAGGCAGGAAGCGTGAGCGAGGCCATTACTAAAACAAAATACTAAAACAAATAGATAAATTACTTAATATTAACTACAACCAATATGACATTCAGACAAATTCTCCTTGCCTGCGGGATGCTGCTCAGCACACTCTCCGCTATGGCTCAAGAAACCACCACCTTCAGCAGTAACATCGTGGCCGACGAGGGTGCATGGTGCTGGTTTGCCGACCCACGCGCCCTGCATTACGAGAACGAGGCCGGAACCATCAACGCCACTTACATCGGCTATATCGATGTTCATGGCAACGTGAAGGCCACACAGTACGATTGGAAGGCGGGCCGCAAGACCGATGTGCTCATTCGCAGCTACTTCCAGCCCGACGACCACAACAACCCCACCTTCATTGTTCTGCCCGATGAGCGCGTGATGATTTTCTACACCCGTCATACCGACGAGGCGAAGATTTGGTACCGCATCTCTCGGAAGCCCGGCGACATCACCGACCTGGGCGAAGAGAAGTTCCTGGCCACAGCCAACAACACCACCTATCCCTCGCCTTTCATCCTGAGCGACGACCCCACGCACATCTACCTCTGTTGGCGTGGCATTAGCTGGCATCCCACCATTGCGCGCATCACCATGCCCGACGACAATGACAACTGTCAGTTCGACTTCGGCCCCAAGCAGATTGTGCAGTCCACGGGCGCACGTCCCTATGCCAAGTATTGCAGCAATGGCAAGGACAAGATCTACCTGTCCTATACCACTGGTCACCCCGACAACGAGATGCCCAACTGGCTTTACTTCAACGTCATCGACATCAACCACGGCAACGGCCCCATCCTGCGCGACATCAAGGGCACACAGCTCAAGCGAATCAGCGACGGCACGTTCAGTGTCAACAAGACCGACAGCTATGCCAACAACTATCCCGCCACCATCGTTGACCGCACGGCGGGCATCCGCAACTGGGTGTGGCAGATTGCCCTCGACAAGGATGAAAATCCCGTCATCGCTTTCCCCCATCTCGACGATGGCAAGACCAACCACTATTATTATTATGGTAAGTGGACGGGCTCTGCATGGCGTACCACCTTTGTCACCAATGCCGGTCATGGCTTCCACCAGAACTGGAACTCCACCGAGCGTTGCTATAGCGGTGGTATGAGTCTCGACCCCGACAACGTGAGCGACCTCTATGTTTCCATTCCCACCAAGGATGGAGCCTTCAACCGCGATGGTGTTTACGAGATTTGGAAGTTCACCGTTGACGAAGACGGCAAGGTGGCAGGCTCTGAGCAGATTACTTCTGCCTCCGAGAAGAACAACTCCCGCCCCTTCGTCATTCCCGGTTCCAAGAACTCTCCCATGCGAGTGGGCTGGATGAATGGCGACTACTATTACTGGATGGTGCAGAAGAACTATCCCAAGGGCTATCCCACCAATATCCGCAGCAACTATGTCTGGGAGGAAGCCCTGACACCAGAGGCTGGTGATGAATTTCCTCGCTTTACTTGTTGGTGCTTATACGGAGGAAAAACGCTCAACCTTGCCATCGCCATGAATGCGTCGAGATACGAGGGCTTGCTCTTCGTCTTAGGCGACAATATGACCTATGGCCTCGACAGCGACCTCTATCCGGTTGTTACCATTGGCGACAAGAGCTACCGCAGCCAGAACCGTCTGCTCACCTCCGACGATTGGGCAACGGGTTCTACCGGTACCAGTGGCGACAACCATCCCACCAAGCTCGACGTTCTTTACCTCTCGCTGACCTACGATGGCCATGTGCTCACCATCTACCGCAACGGACTGGTCGATCAGGTCATTGAGACAGAAGAGTTGCATGGGGGAACAGCCGTTGCCTATGGTAATGACTTCAATCACCAGATTCTCCAGCAGTCCGACTATTATGCCTGTGCCTCGCCCGTCACCGTGCAGAAACTTGTTGCCTACTTGCGTCAGGACGTAGAGGCCGGTATGGAGCAGATTGCGCTGAACAGTCTCTCACTGCCTAACGAGACCCGTGCCGACCTCGTCTTGCCCACCACCGTGATGAAGCAAACCATTACTTGGGAGTCTTCCCATGAGCAGGTCATCAGTACCACGGGTGTGGTAGCCTTCCCCAAAGAGGAGACCAATGTCACACTGACAGCCAAGACTGCCAACCACGAGCGCGCTTTCGTCGTGAAGGTATATCCCCGCGACATCACCCATAACCTGCGCTATAGCCACGACGAGGTGATAGATATGACAGCGAATACCGCCGCCGGTTTTGCTACTAACACCACGTTCACGGCTCCCGAAGGCTTGCTCAAGAACCTGCGCTCCTATACCTTCCTGCTCACCGCCAATGCCAAGAGCCTTGCCAAGGCTCCGCGCTTCTACGACTTCGGCAGCGGTTCGGGCAATAGCGTCTTCCTGCGTGCCAACCCGCTCTCGGCAGGCGTGAAATACAACGGGGGCACCACCACGATGGTGAATGCCGCTACCCAGCTCACTGCCAACAAGGAGTATAAGCTGGCCGTCACCTTCGATGCCGCCACGAAGACCACCACCATCTTCCTTGATGGAGAGCAACTCTGCAGCGGAACGGCCAATCAGGTGGAGCCCTATCAGCTGGAACAGCTTGCTGCCGACACGCGCAACTATATCGGACGCACCCAGTGGTGGGATGGTGCCTATGCAGCCGACAATGTTGACTTCCAAGGAACCATTGGGGGCTTCCAGCTTTATGATGTAGCCCTCACCCGCAAAGAGATCTGTCAGCTTCAGGGCATCGAGTATGTGGAGCGTGAACTGCCCACAGCCCTGACCAATACCGACTTCGAGGGTTCCTATACTGTTAAGACGGGTACCGGTGTGAAATCCGACCGTGCCATCTATCTGCCCGAGGGCTGGAGCATTGACTACAGCAACGGAAATGACAACGATCTCACAGCTTTGAAGAGTGGCGACAAGTTCTTTGGTCAGTTCTTTGCATCCTTACCCGCCCCCTCAGAAGGCGGTGCGCAGACCTACTGGGTACGCCAGAACTGGGGAGCATCTACCATCACGCTCTGGCAGGAGGTTCGTCTGCCCGAAGGCAAATACACGCTCACTGCCGATGTGTGGAAGAGCGGACTGGGAGGCGAAGCCGTCGTTCAGGTGAAGAGCGAGACAGGTGCGCTCATCGTGGCTCCCTCGTTGGAGAACAAGACCGAGTGGCAGCAGGCCACGCTCGACTTCGAGAGCGACGGCGAGGCTTCCACCACCGTCATGCTCTCGGCTGTTCACAAAGAAAACGGCTCTGAGAAAATCATCGGCTTCGACAACATCGTGCTCAGCAAGCAGGTAGTAGATGGCATCCATGATGTACGGCATCCAGCGGATTGGACGGGGAAGCGTCTTGTTTATGATTTGCAGGGGCGTGTTTCTCCTGCATCCACCAACCTTTCCAAAGGAGTGTATGTTGTCAATGGCCGTAAGGTTGTCGTGAAATAAAGAAATTGCCCTGTCCGAGTCATCGGGCAGGGCAATTTGTTAAACGAGTGGGGACGAACAGGCTCGAACTGTTGACCTCTGCAATGTGACTGCAGCGCTCTAAACCAACTGGGCTACGCCCCCGTTTGTTGTCTTGCGGGTGCAAAGATACAAATAAGCACGCACAAAACAAAAGAAATGATACTTTTTTTTGTTTTTTTTCTCACTTATTCGTATTTTTGCAGCATGACAGAAGATTTTGATATTCGAGAAGAGCGATTGTCGCAAGGCGAAAAAGACTTCGAGAACGCTCTGCGTCCGTTGCGGTTCAATGACTTCAGCGGCCAACAGGGTGTGGTGGATAATCTCGAAGTGTTCGTCGAGGCGGCTAAGTATCGTGGTGAACCGCTCGACCACACCCTCTTGCACGGCCCTCCCGGACTGGGCAAGACCACCCTCTCCAACATCATTGCCAATGAGCTGGGCGTGGGCTTCAAGCTCACCAGCGGTCCTGTGCTCGACAAGCCGGGCGACCTGGCAGGCATCCTGACTTCGTTGGAGCCGCGCGATGTGCTGTTTATTGATGAGATCCACCGGCTGTCACCCGTGGTAGAGGAGTATCTCTACTCGGCCATGGAGGACTATCGCATCGACATCATGATTGACAAGGGACCTTCGGCACGCTCCATCCAGATAGACCTGAACCCCTTTACACTGGTCGGTGCCACGACGCGCAGTGGCCTCTTGACGGCTCCTCTGCGTGCCCGATTCGGCATCAACCTCCATTTGGAGTATTACGACCCCGACACCCTGCGCCGCATCATCACGCGCTCAGCCCACATTATGGGTGTTCCCATCGATGATGACGCGGCCCATGAGATTGCCCGTCGCTCACGTGGAACGCCCCGTATTGCCAATGCCTTGCTGCGACGTGTGCGCGACTTTGCACAGGTGAAGGGCAACGGCCGCATCGATACCCGCATTGCCAAGGTTGCGCTTACGGCCCTGAACATCGACCAGTATGGGCTTGACGAGATCGACAACAAGATCCTGCTTACCATCATCGACAAGTTCCGGGGCGGTCCTGTGGGCATCACGACCATCGCCACCGCCATTGGCGAGGATGCCGGCACCGTGGAGGAGGTCTATGAGCCTTATCTCATCATGGAGGGCTTCATCAAGCGCACGCCTCGTGGACGCATGGTCACAGAGCTGGCCTATCATCACCTCGGTCGCAATCCCTATCGTCAGACCCCCGTGGAACAGCAGCTGTTCTAAGACTGCCGTTCATATAACCTCATCTGTTATCCCCAACAACATGATAGAAAAGAGCAAGAAAATATTCTATACAGCCAAAGAGGAACTGTGGAACTCGTGGTCGCACGCAGGCGGCATCGTGCTGGGTGTAGCAGTGGGCATTGCCTTTCTTTACTATACCACACGCAGCGAAAACGGTTGGGCAACAACAGGTGTCATCCTGTATCTCTTTGGTATGCTCATGTCATACATCACTTCCACGGCCTACCATGCGCTGCCAGCCCACTCTGTGTGGAAGCCGCGTCTGCGCAAGTGGGACCATGCCGCCATCTACTGGCACATTGCCGGTTCCTATTCTCCCATCACCCTTGTCGCCCTGCGCGACCAGGGCTATTGGGGATGGGCACTCTTTGTATTTGTGTGGACGAGTGCCATTGCCGGAACCATTGTTTCCTTCATTCGGTTGAAGGACCACAGTCATCTTGAGACCGTCTGCTTCTGTCTGATGGGGTTGAGCGTGCTCGTGGCGTTCAAGCCGTTGCTTGAATGTGTGAGTGCTGCCGCTGTGGGTTGGATTATTGCCGAGGGTGTCTGTTACATCACCGGTGCCCTTTTCTACAGTCTGAACAAACGCCGCTACATGCACACCGTCTTCCACTTCTTTGTGTTGGCGGGCAGTGTCTGTCACATCATTGCCGTTTGGGACATCCTCTTTAGTTTATAGTTCATAGATTCCCTCTGGTCCCATGTTGAACAGCAGGTCGAGGACGGAGAGGTTGGGCAGGAAGCCGTGGCGTTCACGGAACACCTGATAATAAGGACGTGGCTCGAAGCTGTCGTCGGGTAGCGGGTGTTTCGGGCGAATGGCTTCGCGCAGGTCCTGGGTGGATGATGGATGAAGGGTGATGGATGAAGGATGAAGGAATAAGGATGAAGGAAGGAACTGGGTGGTGAGCTGTACGTTTGGGTGGATATCCAGCAGTTCGCACATCGTTTCGGTAATGGCAAGGTTAAAGTCGAAGAGAAAGTCCCAGCGACGCTCGAAGAACGGCAGGAGATCGTCCGCGTAGTACTCGAAGAATGGGCTCTCGCCATAGGCCGACTGCAGGGCGTTCCAATGAAGGTGTCGCCAGTTGCCGTGGTCGGAGATACGGATATCCTTCATCAGTGTGGTCTCCCCCCGTTCCACAGGCACCGTCAGCGCCTGCGTTCCGTTGGCAGTGGCAATAACGCAGCGGTTGCGGTAGGTCTGCTTGATGAAGCTCTCATGGCGTTCTATATAAACAGTTTCGGCTCTGTGCAGCTTCTGATACCACTGCACAGGGCCGAAATATGTTGAAGACAATAAGACTTCCATCCTCCTGTAACTCCTGTAACTCCTGAACTCCAGTAACTCCTGAACTACTTGATATTATCCACCAAGTTGAACAGGCGGCTCCAGCGGATGCCCGAGAAGCCCTTGTGGTCGGGGTCGTGGCTCCACCAGATGAAGATAGGTTTGCCCACGATGTGGTCTTCAGGTACAAAGCCCCAGTAGCGTGAGTCGGCAGAGTTATGGCGGTTGTCGCCCATCATCCAGTAGTAGTCGAGTTTGAAGGTGTACGAGTCAGCCAGTTTCCCGTTGATGTAGATTTGTCCGTTCTTCACCTTCAGGTCGTTGTCCTCATACACACGGATGGGTCGCTCGTAGATGGCGATATTGTCCATGCTCAGTTTGATGCTCTCTCCCTTCTTGGGAATCCACAGCGGCCCGTAGTTGTCGCGTGTCCAGCCTGTGTTGGCATTACGCGGATAGACCTTTCCTATTTCTGTTTCGTCGTTGTAGGCGATGCTCTCCACGATGTCCTTGCGGGCGGCCAGTGCTTGGGCGGCAGCCTTGGTGAGCGGCATGTAGCCGAACTGGTTGAGGCTGGTCAGCGCCTCCATAGAGATGTCCAGCTCCTCCATGAGTTCTTCGGGCAGTCGCTCGCGCAGTTTGATGCGGTAGGTGTATTGCACGTTCTCTGGCTCCTTGTTGGGTTTGCCGTCCAAATAGACGATGTGGTTCTTGATTTGCAGCGTCTGTCCGGGCAGTCCCACGCAACGCTTCACGTAGTTCTCGCGTCGGTCGGTGGGGCGGCTGTCGATAGAGCCATACGTGTTGGGATTGTTCTCCAAATAGCGGCGTCCCAGCGCATACACCTCATCGAACAGTTCATGAATCTGCGTGCTGTTCATTGTGGTGAAGTCGGGATTGCCCAAGTTCTGGCGGAACAGCTCTTCGCCACAGTCATAGACCATCTGGTAGTACATCGTTTCATAGGGCATCTCGGTCAGGATGGTGTCGCCAGCCGGATAGTTGAACACCACGATGTCGTTCAGCTGTACGTTGCCGAGCCCTTTCACACGACGGTAGTCCCAGTGCGGGAACTCGATGTACGACTTAGTGCCGATGAACGGCATGGTGTGCTGCGTCAGCGGCATGGTGAGCGGCGTCTGCGGAATGCGCGGGCCGTAGGACACCTTCGACACGAAGAGGTAGTCGCCCGTGAGCAGTGATTTCTCCAATGACGACGAGGGTATCACGTAGTTCTGGAAGAAGAACTGGTTGATGAAATATACGGCCACCAGTGCGAACACCAGCGCGTCCACCCACGACATGATGAAACGGGTGGGACCCTCGGAGTCTTTCCACCACTGCCAGCGAATCTTCTTGGTGATATATACGTCGTAGATGAACGGGATGACGAGCAGTCCCCACCAGCTCTTCACCCAGAAGAGGAAGGCGAGGTAGAGTGCCAATACCACGATGAACTTGGCCCATTGTACTTTGGGGTTCAGTTTTGCTTTTTCCTTATCAATCATTGTCTCTGTAGTCTTTTGTTTCTGTTTATAAATAATGTGGGTGCAAAGGTACTGATTTTCATTAGAATAACCGACTGTTTTTGAAAAGATTAACGCTCTGTGGCAGTCAGTCGCTGGCGGCATTCCTCCAGAATGGCGGTCAGCTCGGCTTCGGTCTCGGCACGCAGCATGCGGATGCGGGTCTGGCGGAAGTCGGGTATGCCCTTGAAGATGGGGCTGGCAGCCAGATGGCGGCGGGTGTGCAGGATGCCTCGGTATTCGTCGATGCGCTCGATGTTGATGCGCAGTTGCTCTTGGAGGATATCAATCTTCTCGCTGATGGTTAATATCTCCGTTCTTTCCGTTCTCTCCTTTTCTTCCGGTTTCCCTGCCCCCTTCAGCTCGCTGAATATCCAGGGTGCTCCAAATGTGGCACGGCCAATCATCACGGCATCCACGCCGTAGTCGTTGAAGGCGTGCTCCACGTCCTCGCGGGTCTTGATGTCGCCATTGCCGATGATGGGGAT
>JAFSWU010000136.1 GCA_017444365.1 Prevotella sp. | reverse complement strand
TCGGCCGAGAGTGCATAGTTATAGATGCGGAGGTCATCGATATAGCCCGAGAAGAAGGGATCGCCGTTGAACTGGCTGCGCCCGATGTAGTTGAACACGGGACGGAAGTCGCTGGGACGGATGGTGACAGAATTGTTGTAGGCCACCTCGTTGCCGTTCAACAGAATGGCGGCACGGCCGTTACCGATGGTGACGGCTACGTGAACCCACTGGTTGGAAGGCAACTTGCCGGAATAGGACACCTGCTGTTCATCGCCACCATTCTTGATGGCGAAGCGCATCACGCTGCCATTGTTCGGGGTGAGGAACATGTACTCGTTCTCGCCGTTGCCGAAGTCGAAGAGACGCTGCCAGTTGGAGCTGCCGGTCCAATAGACCCAGCAGGCAATGGTCATCTCGTCCATATCAGCCACTTCATAGGGAAGGCGCAGATAGACTGAGCCCGGCATGCGCAACGACTTGCTGCCCGACTTCACGGTGTTGCCATTATAGATCGGTGTGCCCGAGTGTACGGCATCGAACCAGTTGCTGGTGGCATCGAGCAGGTCACCGTCGAACTGCCACTTCGCAATCAGTCCGCGCTCGCCAGAAGGCGTGGCACTAACAGAGTCGGACACGGCCGACTGGTTCTCGCTCTTGTCAATGGCCTTGAGCTTATAAGTATAGGAAACGCCCTGCCGACAGGTGTTGTCAACGTAATAGTTGGTGCTCACCTTGCGGGCGATGGTGTTCCATTCTGTGCCGGCAGCCTCGCGGCGCAACACCATGTAGCCGGCCAGGTCGGCCTCGGCATTGTCATTCCAGTTCAGACGGACGGAAGCCGACGAAGCCGTAGCCTCAAGTCCTGTGGGGGCCTTGGGAGCCACCGTCTCGCAGTTCACATCGACGGGAATGACACGGAAGAGCTGGGCACGCTGGTTGGTGATGGCACCGCTGCGCTTCGATGCCTGGCGCACGTTGGCATAGTCGGTGGCCGTGGTGACCTCGCTCTCCAAGTACATACCGCTCAGGCGGTTGCGGAGATAATAGCAACCGTCGCCGGCATACTCCAACGACCACTGCTCGTTCTTGTCGCACTCGGCATTGTAGGCAATGACGTTGGCACCCGTTGAGGTGGAGTTGTCGAGCACATTCATATACTTGTTGGTGCCCACATTCAGTATCTTATAGTAGCTGAAGTCGCCACCGCTGCGCGAGTTCATGGGCTCGATGTCCCAGTACTGATAGTCCATCTTCTTGTCGGGACGGATACAGATGTTGGTATGGTCGTAGTAGGAACCGGCTGCGGAAACAAGATAGCGGTTGGCACGGCACATCAGCTTGTAGCGTCCCTTGGTAATCGGCGTGGGGGGTACGTCCTCACCATAAAGCACATCAATGACACGCTCGGCATTTGGCTGGTCGATGTTATAGGCCGTGCCGCCGGGCTGCTCGTGGCGAAGCTCGCGGACAGGGCCGTAGGTGTCATAATAGACCTCGCGGTCGCGGGAGATGAATGCGTATGTGGAGGTAGAGGCCTGACGCTCGGAAGAACCTACGAAGGCCTTCACCTTGCCGTTGGTGTCATCGCGATAGACGGCTGCCGAGCTCCATGCGCTGCGGTTCTCAGCATAGGCGATGCGGGAACCGTTGTTGCTGATACGGCAGAAGTCGCCACGGGCACGGCCGTCGAAGCCCCACCAGATGGCATCGGTCACTCCGTATTCGGCTCCGACAATGATCTCGCCCACGTTGTGCAGCTCGTCGGCGTAGGCAAGGTTGCCGTCGGCCACAACGGTCTGGAAGAAGTTGGCATAGTTGTCGAAGGAGCCTGCGAGCTGGTGGGTGTTGCCCCACGTCACATAGGGCTTTGCGGCATTGTACCACTCCATGGCATAATCGTCGTTCAGCGTATTGCCGGCGGTGATGGCAATATCGGCAAAGCGGGGGTAGTCCTCCTTCAGCTTCTTGGCAATGGCATTGAAGTTGGCCTTGCTGCCTTGATTCCAGTCGGTGTAGTCGGGTTCGTTGAACGGGGAGATGGCAACCACCTTGTTGCGCGGATAGTTTTTCTGAATCCAGTGGACGCTACTGTTGATGAGGGCAGCCCAGTGGTTGACATTCGACGAGCCCGGATAGCCGTAGTAGGAGACAATGCCTGCCTCCTGGTCTTCGTTGAGAATGATCTTCACGGTGTCACTGACCAAGCGGGCAAGGGCCATGCGGTTGCGCAGGGCACTGATTTGGTCGCTGGTCAGCAAGGTGTCGTTCTCCAAGGGGAAGGTGGTCTGGAAACTGCCACGGACATAATGCAGGTTTTCCTTACCGATGTGGTTGATACCCCGCATCATGTTGGTGCGGTTGGGCCATGCCACGTCCATTCCCCAGCGGATGGGGAACTGCTGGCCCGGGTCGGCAATGTAGAACGGGACGGATCTGTCGAACTTGGCAATGGGCTTCAGATAGCTACTGCCTGACGGACGTTGCTCTTGTGCCTGTGCGAAGAGAGAGAGGCACGCCAACGCTATTGTAAAAATATACTTCTTCATCATTGTTGTTTTTTCTTTCTATACATCATGACAACACCAATGACCACTGCCAAGAGCAGGATGGTGTAGGATACATAAGCTATGGTCTCCGTGCGTTCCAACGAAGCCGGCTTGAAGGAGAGGGTGACGGCATGCTTGCCCGCCTTGACGTTCATGGCTCGCAACACGTAGTTGACTCGGCCCAGCTCCACGGGCTGCCCATCGACTGTGGCTGTCCAGCCCGGATAATAAATCTCAGAGAAGACCAGGACTCCGCCCTTGTCGGAATTGACATCGTAGGTGAGCTCGTTGGGCTCGTAGCTCTTCAGCTGCACCACGGAGGTGTTTCCCTGCACGACGGCCTCACCCAACTGTTCCTTGAACCGCTTGTCGGCAACGGCCTCGTGGCGCAGGTTCAGACGGGCCATTCCGTCGAGCTCGCCATTGGCATTGTCAACATACTGGATGCGATCCACAAACCATGCGTTGCCATAGGCGTAGGGGTTCATGATGGGAACGGTCTGACCGCCCTGCAGCGGCATGATGACATACTTCATGTTCAGCATGTTCAGAACAGGCCAGATGCTGTCGCCCGCCACTTGGGTCATGTCGCCCTGTGCATCGGCAATGGCCGGCATGAGCTTCTGCATCTCGGGCGAGATATAGGCCTCGATGAGCTCCTGATAGCGGCGCAGCTTGGCGGCATGATAGCCTCCGATGCTCTTGTGATAGTAAGATGTCTCGTTCTCGTTGAAGGTGTTGGTGGAGAGGTTCAGCACACGGTAGTCCAACGACTTGTCTTGCAGAATCAGCTCGTCGGTGGCGGTCTTCTGCTGTGGCATCTCGCGCACGCTCTTCTCCACGAACATGTCGTCGTTGAGATAGCGTTTGTTCACCATCCACATGTCAACCAGGCAGAGCACCAGCACACCGCCAATCATATACTCGGCCTTGAGCTTCTTCTTCAGGAACAGAGCCAGCAGCAGCGTACCCATGAGAATGATGGAGAACGAGCGCCAGCAGTCGGACACAAAGATGCTCTGGCGCATGCTGCGCAGGTTGGCCAGCAAGGGGTTGAGATGTTCCTGCGGGAACTGGCTCAATGCCCGCATCTCCTGCGAAGACACATAGTCGGGGAAGAACACGCCCGGCATCAAGGCAAACAGAAGACAGATGCCGGCGGTCAGAGCGAAGCTGATGCCGATATACTTCCACAAGCGCTTCCCTTGAACTCCTTGAACTCCTGAAACTCCTGTAACAACTCCCTGCACCACCTCCTTCAATGCCAGCATGGCCAAGAGCGGGATGGTGAACTCGGCAATGACCAGGATGGAGGCAACGGTACGGAACTTGGAATACATCGGCATGTAGTCGATGAAGAAGTCGGTGAGCCCCATGAAGTTCTTACCCCACGAAAGCATGATGGAGAGGATGGTGGCAGCCAAGAGTGCCCACTTCATGGGACCTTTCACGATGAACAGCCCCAGCACAAAGAGCATCAATACAAAGGCTCCCACATAGACAGGACCGCTGGTCATGGGCTGTTCGCCCCAGTACTGGCCCAGCTGCTGATAGACAAACAGGTAGGTGTTGTCGGCCTTCTGCATGGCTTTCTCATTCTGGGAGAGGGGGATGGAGGCTCCACCCTTGGTATTCGGAACGAGCAACGTCCACGTCTCGCCAATGCCGTAGCTCCACTGCGTGATGTAGTCGCGCTCCAAACCGCTGTCGGTCTGGTTGGCATTGTTGGCCTTGACCAGTTCGCTCTTGCCACGCATCGACTCCTTCTGGTACTGCCAGGTGTGGTACAGATTCGACAGGTTCACACAGATGCCAAAGGCTGCTGCCACCGCACACACGGCGGTAGCCTTCAAGAAGCGAGCCAGCTGCTTCTGACGGATGGCCTCCACGAGGAAGGCAATCACCATGAAGAAGATGACAAACAGATAATAGTAGGTCATCTGCACATGATTGGCATAGACCTCAAAGGCGGCAAAGATGGATGTAACAATGAATCCCCATAGGTATTTGCCACGATAGGCAAGCACGATGCCGCCTATCATCGGGGGCAGATAGGCCAGGGCCATCACTTTCCAGATATGACCGGCAGCGATGATGATAAAGAAATAGCTGGAGAAAGCCCATATCACCGCTCCGAGCATGGCCAGATACTGACGGAAGTCGAAGGCTCGCAACAGGATATAGAAGCCCAGGAGATAGACAAATACGTACCACACATTCTCGGGCAGCCAGAGATGATAGGCATCAACTGCCTGCTTCAACACGTCGGTACTCTTGTACGAAGGGGCCGTCTGATAGGTCGGCATGCCGCTGAACGTAGAATTGGTCCAACGGGTACGCTCACCCGTCTTGTGCAGATACTCCAACGCTTCCTGTCCCGCTCCGCGTCCTGCCGACGAGTCATGACGATACAAGATGCGTCCCTCAAGGTCGGCAGGCATAAAATAGGCAAAGGCTATTACCGCAAACAATACTACTGCCAGAATATCCAGCAGATACTTCTTCAAAACACTCATATCTTTACATTAGATTAATTTCTATGCAAAGATACGATTAAGTGTTCAGAACTGCAAGTTTTTACAAGAAAAACGATGAAATAAGATGCAGTTTGTTACCAAGAGGCAAGGACAATCTCTACGAAACGGCGTGTCACCTGAAAGGAATTCCGGGCAATGCGCTCCCAGAAATCATGATACATGGAGGCATCGGTGTCGCGCAAGGGAACATCGCTGATAACCCTGAAAGAAATAAAGGGAACACCACAGCGGTAGCAGGTCTGTGCAATGGCTGCCGACTCCATGTCGATGGCTTTGGCATCGGGGAACTTCTCCACGATGGAGCGCATCTTCTCCTTCGAGTCAACGAACCAGTCACCCGTGGCAATCAGACCGAAATGCATGGGTACGCCATCCTGACTTGTGGCAAACTCCTCTGACAGATTCCTGGCACACTGCAACAGACGCGCATCAGACTGAAAGCGGGCAGGCATGCCCTGCACCTGTCCATAGACGGTGGTGTCATCGATGGCCCTGCCACAATAGACATCGTGATAAACAAGTTCGCTGCTGACAACAACATCCTGCACTTGGATGTCGTCGCCGTTGCCACCGGCACATCCTGAAGAGATGATAACGTCGGGGTGGTGGGCCTGGATCATCTGCAACGCGCCAATTGCCGCATTCACCTTGCCGATACCACACTTCTCGACAATGACCTCGATGCCATTGCCGCAAGAACCGAAGACAGTCCTCAACTGCTCCAGCTCCTTATCCATTGCTACTATGATACCTATTTTCATCTTAATCAGTGTTATGGGGTATAAAAACCCCGATAATCATCACGACTGTCGGGGATTCAACCGTTTTTATAAGGATAGTATTATTTGTTTTTCAGTTTGAATGAGTTTTCGATACTTGTGATCTCATCGCAGAAATGCTTATCGATCTTCATGCGCTGCTCCACCTGTGAACAACTGTGAATCACCGTGCTATGGTCGCGCCCTCCCACCAGCTTTCCGATGCGGCTTGAGGGCATCTTGGTGTATTTCTGAGCGAAGTACATCGAAATCTGACGGGCCTGCACCAGTTCTCTTTTCCTGCTCTTGCTGTGTACGGCCGATGCCGACACGTTGTAGTGGTTGCACACGGTCTCAAGGATCTCGTCCACGGTGAGGGGATGGTCATCTACCTTTACGGCACGCTTGATAACACGCTCTGCCAGCCGCAGGTCGATATTGGTATTATAGACCACACTATAGGCAAGCAGAGAGGTAACGACTCCTTCGAGGTCGCGCACACTACCATTGGCAGTGGTGGCTACGAACTCAATGACTTCCTCGGGAATCTGCAGTCCGTCGCGGCGAATCTTGCTGTTGAGGATGTCGCGGCACAACTGCACATTGGGTTTCTCCAACTCGGCAATCAGTCCGCAGGCAAAACGTGTGAGCAAACGGTCGGGCATGCCCTTCAGGTCAATCGGCGGACGGTCGCTGGCCAGAATGATGCGACGGTTGTTGCGGAACAGGTGGTCGAAGATGTGGAAGAAGGTCTGCTGGGTGCGCTCAGCTCCAATCCATTCCTGTATGTCATCAACAATCAGCATGTCGATGGTCTGGTAGAAAGCGATGAAATCGTTCACCGTGTTCTGACGAACAGCATTGGTGTACTGCACCTGGAACAGACGCGCGCTGACATAGAGGATGCGCTTCTGCGGATAGAGCTGTTTGGTCTTGTTGCCAATGGCATTGATGAGATGCGTCTTACCGCAGCCCGAAGGTCCGTAGATGAACATGGGGTTGAACTGCGTGGTGTTGGGATGCTCGGCAATCGACATACCCACAGAACGGGGAAGCTTGTTGCTATCACCTTCAATGAAGTTAGAGAAGGTCTGATGGGAATCCAACTGTGAGTCAATCTCCTGCGGAACCGCTGCATCAAGAGCTGTCGGAGACTGGTTGGCACGCGAGGTGGGCTTTTGCACCACATGCGTCTCGCCGGCCTCACCCTCCACTTCCTGAGTGAGATTGTGCTCCTTGTCGGTGACGATACGATAGGACAAACGCACACCTTCGCCATACACCCGCTTCAGTACCGTACTCAACAAATCCACATAGTTTTCCTCCAGGTACTCATAGACGAAGGGGCTCGGTACCTGAACCAGCAACGTCCGCGTCGCTTCATTGAACGACTCGCAGACGATGGGCTTGAACCATGTATTAAACTGCTGTGACGAAACGTTCTTGCTAATGAGCGCAAGGGTCTTGTCCCAAGCAGTGTTAGGACTTGTCTTCATTATACTTATTTATATTTACGGATGGAACGATTTAGGCTGTGTTTGTCACACAGGTTACTCATCACGAACCTGTGGTCATACCTGACTTTCCGTGTGCAAAATTATGAAAGATTTTCCAAACTCACAAATCTTTCTACAGAGACGCTTTTTGCTTGATTTTGCTAATCTCTTGAATTATAAGGACTTTGACCGCATAGCCATCAAATGCCTTTCTACGCTCTATTTGTTATTTGCAACAACTTAGAAATCATAAAGTTAGAAACGATTTAAGGAAAACCATAGACTTTGTGAAACATTTTCCGCCAACAGCAATCATACGCAAAAAAGAAAACGGCCTACGCAGGGTTTTGCAGGCCGTGAAACAAAAGCTTTGCTATTTAGACAAAATTTATATTACTTATCCTTTTTGCCGAAAATAGAGAAATGAACATAGCGTTTGGGATGGCTCTTGAGATCGGTGAGCAGTGAGTCTGCGCTTGAAACTGTGGTATTCAGCGTTGTATAGAGCCTGGTGTCGTTCATCAGTAGCCCCAGCGTTCCCTCTTTGCTGTTCATCTTGTCGGTCAGCTGCTGCACATTGGCAATGGTCTGATCAACCTGAGCCATGGTCTGCGCGATATCTACTGCCGCGAGATGGGCTGTCAACGTCTGTGTATTGTCCAGTACCGCGTTGGTCTTGTCCATCATGGCAGGCACCTGTGCGTTCAGCCCTGCCATCAGCACATTGAGCTGCTGCGACGAGGTGTTGAGGTTGGCAGTAACAGCTTCCACATTGTGCAGCGAGTGTTGCAACGCGGGATCGGCCAACAACTGATTCAGACTGGTCAAGATGGAATCGAGTTTCGGCAACATCTGCTCTACAGCGGGAACCATCGCCGAGAGCTTTCCCATGGCACCGGAATTGATGTCACCCACAATCGTATCACCAGGCTGTATGCGCTCACGGGGATTGTTGCCCAAGAGCAGGTTCATCTTGACGTTTCCCATGAGGTCGCTGATAATCTCAGCCGAGGAGCCGCGGGGAATGCGCAACTGGTTGTCAACAGTGAAATGGACTACCACTTCCTGGTTGTCGGCATAATCAAACTGGATGTCGCGGACTACACCTACCTGATAGCCATCGGCAAAGATGGGGTTGGAGGCCGACAGTCCGCTGATGTCCTTGAACTTGACATAATAGTCTGTAGTGCTCGAGAAAAGCGAAATACCTTTCAGGAAGTTCAAACCCACATAGAGCAACACGATAGCAAAGATGGCTATGAGGGCGATTCTTATTTCTTTGTTTAGCTTACCCATATGATCATTTTGTTTTTATTTACTTCTATTACGACGCGACTTGAATTCCTGAATGGCTGCACGCACATCCATCTTCGTTCCGTTGCGGAAAGCGATGATGAACGCCTCGGGGAACGACTCTACCAGCTGTTTGCGAAGGCGGTAGATCTCATTGTAGTCGGTAGAGGCTCCGCAGGTGTACTTCACCAAGCCTCCTTCTTCATAGAAATCAGCGTCGGTATGGCCTTTCAGTCGTTTGTCGCCGGCTTTCAGACGAACCGACGAGCACAATATCTGGACTTTGAAGACGGGAAGTCCGTCGTTTGCCACGGACTGTTCCACCAGTTTGGCCACGGGCTCCGCTACCACGGGTTCCTGTTCAATAGGTTTGGTCACAGACTCTACAGCCACAGGCTCCTGCACCCTCGTTTTAGTCACAACTTCCCCAGCCTTTTCATTCACAGGCTCCTGCTCTGACTTCACGGCGACGGGCTTTGAGGCGGTTCCACCTTTGTGGTATTTATTCTTATAGGCCACAAAAGCGTTGTATATGCCACGGGCATACAACTCCGTGGAACTGGAAGCATTGAGGAATCGTTCCTCGTCGGGCGTAGAGATGAAGCCCAGCTCCAACAGACAGCCAGGCATGGATGTCAGTCGCAATACGGCGAGGTTATTCTGATGAGCACCCGCATTCTGTCGCCCTGTAGCAGAACAGATGTTCCGCTGCATCATCTTGGCCAGCTCAACACTGTGCTCCATGTTGTTGTCTTGGATAAACTCGAACATGATACTGCTCTCAGGCGAGTTCGGGTCGAACCCATGATAGGTGGTCTTATAGTCCTTTTCAAGGAGGATAACCGAGTTCTCGCGCTTGGCTACTTCCAAGTTCTCCTGAATGCCACGCTTGCCTGTTGTCTCGCCGCGTCCCAAGGTGTATGTCTGTACGCCATACGCCTTTCGCTTACCGGGCAGGGCATTGATGTGTACGGAGACAAACAGGTCGGCCTTGTTGCGATTGGCAATCTCGGCACGCTGCCAAAGCTCCAGGAACACATCGGTCTTGCGGGTATAGATGACTTTTACGTCAGGACAGTTGCGCTCTACCATTTTTCCGAATGCCAATGCATATCTCAACGTGAGGTCTTTCTCCTTGGAGATCTTTCCTACACACCCTGCGTCCCTGCCACCATGACCCGCATCAATGACCAGCGTGAACCGCTTGCCCGATGCTGCCGTGACCACGAGGCACAACAGGAGCGAGACCAAAAGACAGAGGAATCTTCTTATGTTCATATATTGATTCAATCTTTTCATTTTATTATCTGACAAGCCGTACTTCCACCCCCGCCCCGTCGGAGTCGGCTCCCATGGGCGGATTGCACTTGCAGAGCGAGATGTCAAGTGAGCGTATCTGGGGGAACTCACGAAACAGGCTCTCCCCAATCCGACCGACCACATGCTCCAGCAACGCACTGGGAACACCCATCTCTCGGCGCACGACATCGAAGACGGCAGCGTAGTTGAGCGTGTCGGCGACATCATCGGTCCGCATGGCATTCGACACGTCGTAGTCGGCTTTCAGGTCCAACACATACTCACCGCCCACGAACCGCTCCTGCGGCAGCACGCCATGATAGGCATAGAACCTGACACGACGCAAGAAGATGCTACTCTGAACCAGTTTCATTCCTATTCTTCAACCTCGGTGGAACCCTCTGCCGTGTATTTCTTCAGCGCACGCTCCACACCGACTTTCCAGGTGTTGATGCTTTCGTCCTTCAAGGTGAGCGAACCCACCAGCTTGACAACCTGCTCGATGGGCATGCCGTAGCGCAAGACACCGGAAATAAGCTTGGCATAGTTCCAGTATTCCTGATTGAACTTCTCACTGAGTCCCTCGACGGTGGTCTTGTAACCGCGCTTGTTCTCAAACTGGAAATCGTAACGTTTGGTTCCGTCCTCGTTCACCTGCTTGATAATCTTTCCTTTCGTGACGGTCTTGGGCAGTACAATTCCTTCTTCATCATCCTGCAGACCCGTAAAGATTTCATAGGGACGACCATTGAGCAGTCCTACAAAAGCAACCCACTTCTCCTTGTTGTTCTGAAAACGAACAACATCGCATTCCAGTTCTTTGGGGCGGGATTCATAATTCTGTTGATCCATATACCTTATTATATATAAAAGCGTGTGCAAAGGTACAATTTACTTTTGAGTTGTGAAACATTTTTGGCAATTTTATATAAAAAGATGGGCAACTTGTTTACTTTTTTGGAAAAATTAGCGTACCTTTGTGCAAATAAACTTTTCTAAAAATGGAAACTATACTGACAAGAAGGAGCATCCGGAAATACCAAACGAGAGACGTTGACAACCTGTTGCTGCAACGCCTACTGACGGAAGCTGAACGCACCCAGACCATGGGCAACCTGCAACTATACAGTGTTGTCATCACCCGCGACGAGGCGATGAAAGAGCGACTTGCGCCTGCACACTTCAACCAGCCAATGGTCAAAGGAGCCCCAGTCGTGCTCACCTTCTGCGCCGACTTCCGCCGCACCACCTTGTGGGCCGAGCACCGAAAGGCATCACCTGGATACGACAACATGCTTTCGTTCCTGAATGCTGCTACCGATGCCCTACTCTACTGCCAGACTTTCTGCAACCTGGCCGAGGAAGAGGGACTGGGACTTTGCTATCTGGGCACCACCGTCTATATGCCCGAGACCATTATTGACATACTGCAACTGCCACGACTGGTGTTCCCCGTAGCAACCATCACCGTTGGCTGGCCCGACGAACAGCCACCGCTCTCCGACCGCCTGCCGTTGGAATCCATCATCCATCAAGAGACCTACAAGGACTACACACCCGAGCGTATCGACCGCTTCTATGCCGAGAAGGAAGCCCTGCCCGAGAATCAGGAGTTTGTACGCATCAACAACAAGGAAACCTTGGCACAGGTGTTTACTGACTGCCGCTACACCCGACGCGACAACGAGGCTCTGTCAGCCACACTACTCAAGGCTCTAAGAAAACAAGGGTTTTACGAATAAGCAAAGGCCTAACACGCAATTGCGTGTTAGGCCTCTTTTTTGATAGGACACAGGAACATCTATTCCACAGGAACAATCTCGAACCAGAAAGGCTCACCGCTCGTGAAGCCAATGAATCGTCCGTCGGGACTCACCGTCCAGTAGTCGGTGCCGCCGTTCTGGGCGTTGCGGATAGCATAGCGCCCCTCCTTCAGCGTCAGCTCGTAGGTGTTCCAATTCTCATGATAGGGATTGGCTCCGAAGCGTCCCACCTCGTTCAGGTAGCGCCGTGCCTGGTTGTTCACCAGTTGATAGCGGCCGGTATTGGCATTGAGCGTGACGGTCCACTCCTGTCGCTGCGGATTGATGGTGTCTCGCTCGGCAATCCACTCTGCCTGCAGGTTGGGCTGGCGCGGGTCGGTATCAGTCAGATACTTCCCATTGGCCTTGATGAAATAGGTTCCCTGGGCAAGCAGTTGCTGCGGGAACACGTCGGCACCATAGTTCGACTGTTGCTTGTAAGCATCGATGAGGGTCTGCGCCTGCTCCCTGAGCCACGGCTCCACAAAGTTGGTCGCCACGACAGGAGAAGCAATCTTGATGCTGCCGGGGAAGTCGCGGGAACGCAAGTCGCGCTGTGCCTCGGTCTGTTTCTTGTAGTTCAGGTAGTTTCTCACGAACATCCGCTCCATGAAGTGGTGGTAGCCCTTCACTTTCTCTGCCTCTCCCATGCCTTTTAGGTTCTTCCGCATGGCGAGCACGCTGAGTCCACGCTCACCCGTTGCCTTCATCGATTGTACCCACGGACGGATTTCCGCACTCAGCTCCGGCTGGCTCTGATCGTCCAGCAATTCGTCGGCATCATGAATCAGCCTCTGAAAGTAAGCCTCCAGCTTTTCCGCATCGTCAACAACAGCCTTGAAAAAGGGTGACTCCCCCTCTCGGCGCAGTCCATGACCGGTGATGCCCAAATCCACATTGTTCTCGCAGAACGTGCGGAAAGCTTCTCGGTGGGCAGGCATCAGGTAATCGATGGCACGCTCCCATGAAGCCTGCGCGTCGTAACGGATAGGATTCCATGTATAGTCGGCAATGCTGTAGAGCGACAGCTTCGATGCCTCGCAGTACTCCATGGGGTTGGAGCAGAAACCGCTCACCATCTCTCCGATGTCGAGTCCGTTGCCATAGGTCTTACCCATGAGCAGGTGATCGATACAATAGTCGGTCACCGGATAGTTCAGCCAGATGTAGGCCTTGCGCTTAATCTGGTCGTTGATCCATTCCATATCCGCGCGGTCAATCATATCAATGACCGTGGCTCCCGTCCACATGATGCGCACCTCGGGATACATCACCGTACCTAATGTGTTCAGGTAGGGACCGCCCGACCAGCTCTTGTTGTATTGCGTGGGACACATCATCAGCGGCTCCACGTCACGATGCTTCCTGACGAACTCATCGGTCATGTAGTTGAGCAGCGCGGCCTGCTTCTCGCCACGAGCCCCCTCGCCACCGATGTCGTCGAAGAACACACAGAACGAGCGCACGCCAATCTCGTACATCCGCTCACACTTGCTGACGATGGCTAAGCTGTCATCAAGGTTCCAGCGGATATCACCACCCGGGTGTATAGCCCACACAAACTTCACATGGTTCGTCCGCGCCCGCTCAATGAGCTGCTTCATGCGGTTAATCTCGTCCGAGGGATAAGGCTCGCGCCAGTGGCTACGATGGTAGGGGTCGTCCTTCGGACCATAGACAAACACGTTCATCTTCTGCTCGCCCATGAAGTCAAACAGGCGCAGACGGTCCTGATGACTGTAGGGATTGCCATAATAGCCCTCAATCACCCCGCGCTCGGGCATCTGCGGATAGTCGGTCACCTCCACAGGTGTAAGCAACGAGTCGGAAAGCAACTGCAACAGGGTCTGCACACCATAGAAAGTTCCAGCCTCATCGTTGCCGGCAACCACCATCTCACGCTCTGCTAAAGAGAGATAATAACCCTCCGAATGGGCGGGGATGCTACGCTTCACACGCTTCACAGCTTTGTCATCACGCTCACCAATATAAATAGGTGTAGCCTGTTTACTGTCTGACATAGGCAGACGACTGCGGAGAAGGGCAACGGCAGAGGCATCGGCCGCATCCTGCCCAACCAAACGATAGGAGGAAGGACGGACAAAAACATCACTCACAGAGGGATGGAAAACTTGGGGAACAGGTGACAAAACACACTGAGCATGGGCTGTCGTTCCGTCAAACAGACACAACAACAGTAGCACACATCCCCATATACGATTGACAGATGAACAGATTTGGGTCATAGGGCTTCATAGATTTGATTCTTCGGCAAAGTTACAAAAAAATACACATAACTGTTCTTTTTTGCTTTGCAAAAAGGAAAAATAAACGCAAAAAACCTTTATTCATTCCTATTTATTGACTAATTAACCTTAATTAACACAAAAAAGAAGAGGCTGAAACATTAATTTCACTATATTTGCAGCGTATTAAAAGAAACTGTTATAAAATAACGTATTTATTAATTAAAATTTACTATTATGAAAAAGCTTTTAGTTGTAGCAGCTATCCTGTTTGGTGCAGTAACTGCAAACGCTCAGAATGAAGTAGGTCAGATCTCTATCGCTCCGACCATTGGTTTGAACTACGCTAAGATTACCATGGACAAGCAGAAGTTCGCTCCTTTCTTCGAGGTTGGTGCCAACGCTGAATATGGTCTTATGGAGAAGCTCGGTCTTTCTGCTGGTGTATTCTACTCTCTGCAGGGCTCAAAGGATGATGGACATGGTGATATCAAGACAAAGACTGCTTATATCAATGTGCCCATTCTTGCCAACTACTATGTTTGGAACGGACTGGCTGTAAAGGCTGGTATCCAGCCGGGCTACCTGATTTCTGCAAAGCGTGACGGAACTGACGTAAAGGATTATGCCAAGAAGTTTGACCTCGGCATCCCCGTTGGCGTTTCTTACGAGATTTCCAATGTCGTTGTTGACCTCCGCTATGTATTTGGTGTGACCAACGTTACCAAGAAGCCTTATGACGAGGGTAAGAACCAGGTTATTCAGCTCACCGCTGGTTACAAGTTCAAACTCTAATATCCATCATCAACAAGAGTTTAAAACTTAGAAAAGCTATAAAGGTGGTCAGAGTTTCGGCTCTGACCACTTTTTTGTGTTTTTATTTTCCCATATCAAAAGAACTTTGTACCTTTGCGGCCGGAATACTAAGCTTTTGACTTATTTTCTATTAACATACAAACAAATAAAAAAAACAATGACAATGAAATTAAACAGATTTTCTGTAATGGGGGGGGGGTAATTCTTTCCCTTGTGTTCGGCATGACCGTATTCACTTCTTGTAGCAGCGACAGCGACGGTGGAACCAATCTTACCGACGCCAAGTATGAGAGCACCGCTGCCAAGTACGAGATTCAGGGAAGCAACGTCCCCTACTCTTCTATTGAGCTGACCGCCAGCGGTGACTACATCATCATCAGGAGCGGTGCGGCAACTGCCCGCCCCTTTGCTCTGAACGATATGTTCGTTTCTAAGTTTATTGCCCGTCCTGCTGAGGATACCCGCGCTTCCAGTAGCGTCATCCACGGCAAGTACACCAAGATTAGCGATACCGAGTACCAGTTGGAAGGCTTTGGAACCATCGTCATCACAGGCAGCACCGACAATGCAGCCTCTCTTGAGATTACCGAAACCGGAAAGAGCTCTTACACCCTCACAGCAGCCGTTGCCACCCAGGCTCCCGCTTCAGACATGACCAAGAACCTTTGCCGTACTTGGAGTTTTGCCAGCTATCGCCTTGAGATGAACGTACCCAACATGGGTAAAGTGTTCGACGGCGAGTACACCTTCAACAACGAAGGCACCGAGCGTCTGAACCAAGACCTGTATAATATGTATAGAAGCTACGATGCTTCGTTCACGATGAGCTATGAACAATATAAGAGCAGTCGCTATTACATAAAGCCCGATATTTCCGATATGCCCGAGAATATTATCTTCACCAAGACAGGAACCTACATGGTGCTTTATGCCAATGAGACACTGGCAGTTTCCACATGGACTTGGGATGACGAAAGTAAGGGAATCCTGCGCTACTCATGGGACTACGGAGACATGAATAATAAGAACAAATCGGGAAATGTTCAAGTCTCTTTCCGTGGCAATCAGCTGGTATTCCGCGAGACATACGTCGATAAACAATATAATAGTCAAAGCACTATTGATTTCAGCTACTACATGAACGAAGTAAAATAAATTATATCGCTCCCCCCCTTATCCCTCCTCCCCGGAGGAGGGGAATTAAAAAGAAGAGGCCTTCACACGTTGAAGAGCCTCTTTTTTTCTTTCTTTTGTAGGCTGTGTCAGGAAAAAGCAGTAATTTTGCACTCAGAAACGTCGATTGAAAAGAAAGAGTCATGAATTTAGTGCGTATGAAAAAGCTCATATTTATAGCAGTTCTCCTGATTGAAACAGTAACTGCAAACGCCCAGAATAAAGTGGGGCAGCTCTCTGTTGCTCCCACCATTGGTATCAACTATTCAAAGGCAAACATTAGAGATCCGAGACAGAAGTATGTTCCTGGTCTTTGGGCAGGTGTCAATGCGGAATATGGATTGACGGAGGAGTTCGGCGCAAGCGTTGGTCTGTTTTATTCGAGACTGGGTTCGAAACATGATGAGGCAGGTTCCGGACAGATCAAACTCACCTATATAGCTATGCCCATTTTGATCAACTACTATCTTTGGAAGGGACTGGCTATCAAGGCTGGCGTAGAACCCGCATACCTGACGAAAGCTACAGATGAAGCGGAAGGAGGAGAGGATGCCATCAGTATTAAAAAGGATTGCAAGCTTTTCGACCTTGCCATTCCCGTGGGTGTTTCCTACGAAATTGCCAACATCGTGGTTGACATGCGCTATATTCATGGCACCCAGCGAGTCAACAAAGTTGGCCAGCCTATTAAGATGAAGCACCGTTTTCAGGTCTCTGCCGCCTATAAGTTCAAGTTCTAAATTTTCTTTCTATCACCAGTATGAATTACGAGGAAATCAAGGACCAGCGAATTGCCGTGCTGCTCTCGGGCGGCGTGGATAGCAGTGTCGTGGTGTATGAGTTTGCACGCCTGGGGCTTCATCCCGACTGTTTCTACATCAAGATTGGCCCCGAGGAGCAAGAGGAATGGGACTGTTCTTCGGAAGAAGACCTGGAGATGGCCACCGCCGTAGCCCATCGCTATGGTTGCCGCTTGGAGGTGATTGACTGCCACAAAGAGTATTGGGAGAAGGTGACACGCTACACCATGGAGAAGGTGAAGGCCGGCTACACACCCAACCCCGACGTGATGTGCAACCGCCTGATTAAGTTCGGTGCCTTCCATGAGAAGCGCGGACATGAGTACGACCTCATTGCCACAGGGCATTACGCACAGACAGAGTGGATTGACGGACAGAAATGGCTCACCACCAGTCCCGACCCTGTGAAGGACCAGACCGACTTCCTCGCACAAATCTACGACTGGCAGTTACGCAAGGCCCTCTTTCCCATCGGCCACTACATGAAGGACGAGGTGAGGGAGATTGCTGAGCGTGAGCACTTAGTCAACGCCCGGCGCAAGGACTCACAGGGCATCTGCTTTCTGGGCAAGATTGACTACAACGAGTACGTGCGCCGCTATCTCGGCGAACATTCTGGCGACATCATCGAACTGGAGACCGGACGGCGCATCGGCGAACACCGTGGACTTTGGTTCCACACCATCGGTCAGCGCAAGGGGCTCGGTCTCGGAGGCGGTCCGTGGTTCGTGGTGAAGAAGGATGTAGAAAGAAACATCCTGTTCGTAAGCCACGGGTATGACCCGGAAACGGCTTACCAACAGGATTTCCGCGTGGCAGACTTCCATCTGCTCACGCCTTGCGAACTGCCAACGGCCGTCACCTTCAAGATTCGTCACACCCCTGAGTTCCATCGGGCCCGTATCGTTCCCACAGGCGACAACGCCTTGACGGTGCATGCCGACGAACCGATACACGGCGTGGCTCCTGGTCAGTTCTGTGTACTCTACGACGAGCAGCACCACCGCTGCTTCGGCTCAGGCGAGATTACGCTCTAAGGGCGTATTTTTCCACAGCCTCATCCCTTTATTTCACAAGCACTTTTCTCACAGTTCCATCAGCCTTTCGGATGATGTTCAATCCACGTTGGGGTGAAGGAATGCGCTGTCCGTTGATGGTATAGACAGCCTCCCCTTGCTTCGACTGGACGGGCAGTTCCATGTTCTCTATGCCCAAGGGAACATCCTTCAGGATCTGTTCTTTCGTCACGACAACGAAGGTCTGGGCGTAGCCGTTGCCAACAGAGAAGGCTTCGTCCTCGAAGAGGATGGCCACATCGCCGTTGGGAAGCTTGATCATCGTAGAATAGGCAGAACCACCCGGCTGTATGTTCATTAGGTCTGTCCAAGTCTGTCCCTCGTCCAGGCTGCGACTCAGCGTCAGGTTCTGTCTGGAGCCCGACTTGATATAGGAATGCAGCATCACGTTGGCACCATCCTCGGCAGAACGGCTGTGTACAAGGATGTCGGCATTGCAGGCATTGCCCGAGATGGAACCGGTGCGCCATTTCTCACCCCACCCCGTAGCATCGGCATTGCCGATGTTAAAGCCTCGGTTTCCACTTTGACGCACGGAGACGATCAGCCTTCCATCGTTGAGCTGTTCCAGTTTCGACTCGTCACAGGCTGTATAGGCGTTCTCGGGTCCGAGCGTCCAGTTCTCGCCATTGTCCTTCGAGGCGAGGATGTAACACTGCGGTGTGCCGTGGTCGTCGTTGGTCAAGCAGTTGGTGGTGAACATCACAGTACCGTCGAAGGTGGTCAGGCCCTTGCCCGACGAGACAAAGTTGCCATAGAAGCCCAGCTGATTGGTCTTGTTGTTAACAAGATCGGTGAAGTTCGATGTGTAAAGCTGTCGGGGCGAGGTCCATGTCAGTCCGTTGTCGTCACTGGTACAGATGGCGGCCCACTTCATTCCGTTCCAATACATCACCGAGCCGGCAGCCATGACACAGATGAGCCGTCCGCTCTGTGTGCGGGCGAGTGCCGCGTCGCCATAGCCGTAGTTGGCCTGTGTGGAGCCATCGCCTGCGGCAATGATCTTCTGCGCCGACCACGTGTGTCCGCCGTCCTCACTGCGCCGCACGCTGACATCAATTTTGTGTCCGCCCAAGTCGGCGTTGCTGTTGTAGCGGCGGTCCATGGCGATGACGATGTTGCCTTCCTTGTCAAGAATCATGGCAGGAATACGGTAGAAACGACAGTTGTCGGTGGTAGGCACGTAAGCAAAGCTCTGCGTGGCAAAAATCTTGGCCGCTCCCGAGGGATTGCCAATGGAACTCACGTAGAGCGTCCTTTCCTCTCCATTGTCTGTATAGACAATCTGACGGAGAGAGGCATCGATGGCTTGTCCGATGGTTGCCTCTTCCTTCACCTTTGCGGTAATCCATAGATAGTTGGTACCCGGCACAAGCTTATAGTCGCTCAGCGGCAAATCGACATTATTCGAGCTGAGCTCGCTCACCTCACACAGTTTCGTTGGATTCTTCACAGCGTAAAACTCCGGATTGCTGGTCTGATAGACTTCCAAGGCATCAATGTTCAGCAACGTGGTGTTGGACAAGGCAACAGAGAACTTCGTGGGATGAACATCCGCATTGTTGAATCCCATCATCCCGACACACAGGAGCACATCGCGCTTGTTGCCGCGTCCGGTGGTCTGGAATCCCTGTTTCACGGTCACCTCACTGAGCATCAGTCCTGCCGAAGCCTTCTCCATCTGTTGCCGGATGGCATCCGTAATGGCAATTTTGCCGTTAAGATTGAAGGCTACGCCAGGGTCGGTTGGGCTGTAATAGTCGATGACAGGCCCCTCGAAGGTGTTGCTGATGGAGAGGTAGGTGTCTGTATCGGCTGTACGGATGGAGAACTGTTTGTTGCCCAATGGTGTCACCTTGATGGCAATCTTATTGGGTGTGAACATCCAGGTCTGGCCGCCCTTCAGCGTGTGGTATGTGCCTGCGGCGAAGGGTTCTATGTAGCGTTGGCGCCCCACATTATATATATAATAGGTATTCTCCTCACCTGTGGGGATGAAGACCCACTGATGGTGTGCCTCAGCTGTCTCCGGTGCATTGGTAACACCCGTTGACCAGACAAACATGGATGACTTGGACGGACACGAATAGAGTTCTCCACGTCCGTTGGCATTCACGACATGGTAGGCGAACCCTTCCTCGATGGTGCTCTCGAAAGTGGGTTCGGCGGTAATGGTATGTGCCGTGGCATCAACGGTGAACTCCCATGCGCCAGTCGTTCCAACCAGGCTGAAGTCGGCGGCCGCAGGCTCCGTGCCCTTCGCGAAGAAGAAAGTTCCTCCGTTATAGACCGTGCCAATTCCTTTGAGGGCAGTGTTGGTGCAAGTCACACGCGGATTGTTGATGACCTCGCCTGCAACCGTGGCATTCGAGATGTTGACAGCCCATGTGTCAAGCAAGTCGTCAAAGTCAACACGGCTGATGGCATAGCGGGCTCCACTGGCAGCGGATGCCTTGCCCCAGATATGTTCCAACGTTGGGAAATAGCACCAATAGCTGGCAAACTGGAATCCGCTGTCATCATGAGCGATGGAAATATTCACTGGCGAAACAGAAGCTGCGGCATTGGCATTCATATAGTGCCCGTTGGCGGAACGCACACGGTAGTTCGTCCCATTGCGCTCGATATACACGAAGTAGGTTGGATCGTCGGCAGCAGGCGTGGAAGGAGTTTCCTGCACAAAGAGCGGATAGCTGTTGGAGGCATTCTGCCTGTACTCTGTCTCACGGTTATGGATATATCGTCCGGCATAGTCAGAGCTGGTATATTTGATGTGATACCAGCCTGTGGTCAAGTCGCTTGTCGAGGTTATCTCGGTCTCCTCACTGGCAAAAACTGGTTGCGTACCGAATACAAAGGCGATGACTGCAAACAGCAGCATGATGATTGAATGAAACTTTTTAGGATACATAGGTCTTATGATTTTTGATTTTTAATTGAGGTCGGATAGCTGTATTTGGGCTCAAATATACGGAAAAGTTTTCATATTTCAGTGTTTTCTTCCAAGAAAAATATGAGAAGTGCGAAAAAATTCATACTTTTGCAGTTCATTACGAACAACAGGGGTACTTGCAGAACCCCCTTTAACAAAACAAGAACAATGAGTGATACAAGAAAAGATGAGGGGCTGAAGCTCCTCGGTTCAGACACCCAGTACAACGACCAGTATGCTCCGGAGGTTTTGGAGTCGTTTATCAACAAGCACCCCGACAACGACTATTGGGTGCGATTCAATTGTCCGGAGTTCACCAGCCTGTGCCCCATCACCGGCCAGCCCGACTTTGGCGAGATGCGCATCTCGTATGTTCCTGACCAACGCATGGTGGAGAGCAAG
>JAFSWU010000135.1 GCA_017444365.1 Prevotella sp. | reverse complement strand
CGCCCCATCGTGCGCGTTACCGACCTTACCTACGAAAACATCCGCCACATCTCTCCCGCCAAGCTTTTAGAAGTGTTGGAAAGAAACTTCGGAGGAGGTTGGGATTCGCTCTCGCAGAGTATTCAGGACATTATCGAAAGCGGATTCGACATCTCCACCACCACCCTTCCCAAAGACCGTCTGCACAAAGCCGGTGGCATGTATGAGAAGAAAGTGAACGACGGATTCGAGGTGCTCGAAATTCCCAAGGGCACATGGGTGGAAGCAATCTTCGCCAAACTGAAGCCCGAAATGGAGAAGCCCCGAATGAAGTACGAAAACGATCAGGACGACGAACTGTCTGACGAGGATGACGATGAGGACATCGAAATCAACGACACATACGACGATGATGACGATGATGATGAGTACGATGAGGACAAGCTGACGGAGGAGAGCTACCGCACGACCTTCGACACAGAGGAAGACCTTGACTTGGAAGCATCAGAAGTTGCCGATGACGACGACTATTGATTCTCTCCTACTGAAAAAAGAATTGAACATACAAAGAAAACCGCCGGCATCCCTTGTGAATGTCGGCGGTTTTCTTATCTACGGCTGCAAGTTTTTATTTCCTGAACTCTCTATCAGCTTACGGGCATAGGGTTGTGGGAACCCAGGCCGGCTGACTCGTGCGCCAAGCCCTGTTGGGGTGCGTAGGAACTTTCCGTTTTCTTCAGGCTTTACCGCCATATCGTTATACTTCACAATGAGATAGACGGCCAGTTGCTTCCAACGTGCCAGCATCCGAGCAGCCTGCTCGTTGCTATACTGATTAAGATACTTGATGGCCGAAGTCTCATCGTGCGAGTAGAGTTCCATTGCCTTTTTCTCTACCTCCTGTTGGCGAGCGAAGTAGCTGTCCTCCAACGAGTCGCGCACGGCGGCTAACGAGGGGAACATCTGACAATAGCGGGGATAGACCATGTTGGACACCCAGTTGCACACCCAATAGGCGTTCTTATCCGAGAAGGTCAACGCATCGGCACCAGGTGTGTTATAGCACTCGGGTTGGATGGTATTGCCGCAATAAACGGGGGTGTAGGCGACCATATTCCCGTCGTCGTTGCCAAACCACAGCACACCGCCAATCTGACGAGGCAGCCACGCGCGCATCTGCGAGACGTAGGTGAATCCCGTCTGTTGTGTAGAGGTGGGACGCTCGTTGAAGCACTTCTTGCCATCTACCTCGTAGGACAGGGGCGTAGGACGATAGGGCATCTGCCAGATTCCCCCGCCGATGTCTGTGCTGTCGAGTGCAAGAGGCGTTCCCTCATAATGGTCGCGCATGCAAGCCATCACATCGCGCACACTCACCTTCCTGTTGGGCTTGATCCACAAGGGCATATCCTCAGCCTGAGGGTCAACTCCCAATGTCCAGGGAAGGTATCGGTCGAAGTCATTATCGAAATGCCGGAAGAAAGCCCACACGCGTGCGTCACAAAAGCGACGTCCTCCAAAGTCGGGAGCTGCATAGGCTTGTTTCCACGAGAACTCATCATCGCGCCCTGTGAACCATCCCTTGGTACGTGCATAGCGCACTACGTCGCGTGAATAGTAGAGTGTTGTTGCCTGGTCGGAGGCATACTTCTTGTCAGAAGGAAGCAGCGGATAGATGCCCTTGGGATTGATTTTCTGCCCTTTTTCAATGAACTTTCCGATGCGGCTTTGGTTGGCGTGACCACAGATGGCATCGTCGGGCACTCGCATGGCCACCCACACCACGCGGTTCATCTGCTTGCTCTCGCCACCTGTTCCCATCATTTCCATGATCCATGCCTCATTGGGGTCGCAGATGGTGAAAGTCTCTCCCTCAGAGTTGTAGCCATAGGTCTCTGCCAGGTTTGTCATGATATGAATGGCCTCGCGTGCAGAGCGTGCCCGTTGCAGGGTGATATAGATGAGCGAGCCGTAATCGAGGATACCCGTGGTATCGACCATCTCCTCACGCCCTCCATAGGTAGTTTCGCCTATCGTCACCTGCCACTCGTTGATGTTTCCGATGACATTGTAGGTGACCGGAGCCTCGGGGATGCGTCCATTATAGGCTTTCGTGTCCCAGTCATAGACCTCGCGCATCTCTCCGTCGGCGTGAAAGGCAGCCGGGAAATGGCAAAGTCCGATGAACATTCCGTAGTCGTCGGCGTTGTAGGTGCAGATGACAGAGCCGTCGGCAGAGGCTTTCTTACCGACGATGAAGTTGGTACAGGCCTGTGCTGCCGTTGCGGCGAACATGACCAGGATGGTTGCAAATAGTTTTCTCATTATTATTCTGATATTTATTTGTTTCTTTCAATACACAAACTGGCAGGTATATTTGCTGCGGTTCTTGCGGTTGTCATCGGCCATGAAGGCGAAACGATGCTGCTTGCCAGTAGGCTTCACAGGGGTTTGTTCCAGTTTGCAGAGAAGGGTGGATGTTTTGCCCATCTGCTCGAAGAGTACAAACTGTCCGTCGATGTACGCCTCATAATGCTCTACTCCGCTCTGGCTGTCGGACAATACGATGCGAAGGCATCGTGAACTCCCCCATGAATCGACACCCTGGGGTTGGATTGTGGGTGGCGTGTTGTCATAAGCCAGCCAATAAGCCTGCCCCAGATCACACACAAGCCCTGTCACCCAGCCGTTTTTGAATGTTCCTCCACAATAGCGCGTGGATGGCCATTCACCCTCTATATAGAGTTTCGAGCTGTCGGCAACGGGGTGCTTCAACTGAATGGAGAGGCGACAATGAGCGTATAATGGGCATGAGGTAGGGCTAAGACGATAATGGTCGGACAAGGCTCCGGCGGAATGCTTCACCTCAGGAGCAAGCTGATGAACGCCTGCACACCTGCCGGAAGGAACGGTCAGCTGGAAGCCAGGCAACTGGATACTGTTCAGCCGGTCGTAGCTGATTCGGAACATTTGTCCACAGAAGGCAGAAACATTCCTGCGTGTGGGCTTCAACTTGGCAGGTACTCCCTTCACGGTGAAGCGATATTCGCTGGTATTCCCTTGGAAGTCAGTCAGCTTGAAAGTCAGGTGATACGGACGTTCCTTGTTAAAGTCAACGACGGCTCCGTTGTCGGTCAGGATCGGAAGTGTTACTCCAGGTTGGACGAAGGAGCGCATGTACCATACATTGTTCCGAAGATAATGCTCATAGTCGCCCCATGTATTCACCTGCATGTTCTGTTCAACGGGAATGTCACAGACATTACTTGAGAACACGAGGCTATCGTCCACCCAAAGCTCCGTCTGTCGGATGCCGAAGTGGTTATAGGTTTTCTGCATGTAGTCGTTGGCCCAAAGTCCGAAGCCCACTTCCCCCCAGGCGGTAAACTCGCGTTGAAGGTTATTGGAGCCGAATCCGTAGTTCTGTTTGGAGTCGCTATTGCAGAAGACTCCCCTGCCCTTCTGCGGATAGGCCATGAAAGCATGGGCAACGGGAGCCACAGAGTCGTTGACATGCTGCCCGATGAAGTCGAGCGGGTCGAGCATGTGCCAGTTCCTGGTGTTGTGAATTTCCAAATGGAGATGAGGTGCCTGCGAAGAGCCTGTATTCCCGCTGACCGCTATGAGCTGTCCTTTGGCAACGGGAAGGTCGGTGGGTCGGAAATGCATCTCTCCAGTAGCCCGTTTGTGGCGATACTGCCAGTTGCGCACCATCGCCTGTATCTGCGGGGTGAACTTCTTCAGATGACAATAGACGCTGGTGTAGCCTTCGGGGTGTCTCACATAGACGGCATTTCCGAAACCTCCAATGCCGATGGTCACATGAGAAACGTAGCCGTCGCCGATGGAGAAGATGGGTTTCCCCTCTACTCCACCCGTCTTCACATCTACGCCGCCATGAAAATGATTGGGGCGCGGCTCTCCGAAGTTGCCAGCCAGCAATATTTCGTAATTGACAGGTGAACCATACTGAACCACAGGCAACGCCTGGGCTCCGCCGATCCACGCTGTCAACAATAGGAACAGAAGTCTTAGCATGCCTTGAAGCTCATGTCGAGTCCTTTGACCGAATGTGTCAAAGCACCAACAGAGATAAAGTCCACACCAGCTTCTGCATAGTCGCGCAGGGTGTCGATGGTGATACCGCCCGACGATTCTGTCTCGTATCTCCCGCCGATGAGTTCAACGGCTTTCTTGGTGTCGGCAACAGAGAAGTTGTCGAGCATGATGCGATGAACGCCGCCGTGATCGAGCACCTGCTGCAGTTCGTCGAAGTTGCGTACCTCGATTTCAATTTTCAGCTGTAGGCCTTTTTCGTTGAGGTAGGCATGACAGCGGTCGATGGCGTTCTCGATACCTCCCGCGAAGTCAACATGGTTGTCCTTCAGCAGAATCATGTCGAACAGACCGATGCGATGGTTCATTCCTCCGCCAATCTTCACGGCCAGCTTTTCGAGCATACGCAATCCGGGTGTTGTCTTGCGTGTGTCGAGGACATTGGTTTTCGTTCCCTTCAGGCGTTCCACATAGCGGCGTGTTGTGGTGGCTATTCCGCTCATTCGTTGCATGATGTTCAGCATGAGACGCTCTGTCTGCAGAAGTGAGCGCACCTTTCCTGTAACGATCATGGCGATGTCGCCCACCTTGACGGCAGCTCCGTCGCCGATGAGTACTTCCACCTGCATGGTGGGGTCTAAACGGTTAAACACTCGCTTGGCGAGTTCGATACCTGCCAGGACTCCATCCTCCTTGATGAGCAGGTGGGATTTTCCCATAGCGTCTTCTGGGATGCAGCACAGGGTTGTGTGGTCGCCGTCGCCGATGTCCTCAGCAAAAGCGAGGTCAATCAGCCGGTCTTCAAGTTCGTTTACGCTTAACATAATAATATGGTATGGGTTTAATGAATAACTTTGAGATTCTCTATTTCTCTAACTTCAAGTTCTTGGGAACGGGAGCTACCTTGAGCTTGAGGTTCGAAGCCTTGGGCTCTCTTGGAACCGGTTGAACGGATTGCGCAGGCGGCATGTTGGGCTGTTTCAGCTCTTGCGGCGTTTTCTGCTCCTGGGGTGCTTGCTGCGCTTGTGTGGCACTCTGGGCTTTGGCAATGGAGTCGGCCTTGATGCTGTCAGCCGTTTCTGTCGGTTTCATGGCAACAGGTTCGGGTGTATGCATTCTGACAAGGGAGATGTTGCTGAGGAGCAGCATTCGCACGGATGAGCTCTTGACCTCAGCCTCTTCACTCATATTCTTCGCCTGGAAGAAGTAGCCTCGGATGCGTTTGATGCCCAATCGCTTGTCGTCGCTGACGGTCAGCTTATAATGCATGGATGACGACATCTGGCAAACTCTCGACACGACGCTGTCGTTGGCGTATGTCATCGTGAGCACCATAACAGCCTGGCGTGAGCCGTCCTTATAGATAAACTGCGCATCGGCGTTGAGCATAAACGTGTCGCCGGCTCGGTAGGAGGTGTCGGGCTTGATGTCAAACGAATACAGGTTGAAGCCCGAGGTTTGGGTCAGCATGAGTGTTCTGCTGGCTGTCCAGATGTTGGCCGTATCGCCGGTATTGGACAGGGATGAGAGCCCTTTGAATTCGTCGGTAGCCACACCGAGCGCGGAAGCCTCGTTGTCGATGCGATGTGAGAGCGACTCGTAGATTTTATGAATCAGTTCCGCGTGGCGCACATAATATACCATTGTGGAGTCGAACTGCGCCTCGGTATAGCCGTATTTAGCGAGCACGCTTCTGCGATAGACATTCATCTTGAGCGTGTCATCATATTGCGTGAAAACACTCCCCATAGCATCTGCTATGTGGTAATCGTACAAGATGTCCTCGAGTTCATCCGGCTGGATATACTCGCTGGGAATCTGCGGCTTACATGCGGCCAGCGCAAGTACGCCCAAAAGGATGAAAAGTTTATTTCTCATTCCTCATTTCTCATTTCTCATTCCACATTCCTCATTCCACATTCCTCATTCCACCTTCCACCTTCCACATTCCACATTCCTCCAGATCCTTTCTGCCGAAGATGAGCAGCAACACCACTCCCACGCTGACGCAGGCATCGGCAAAATTGAATACGGGCGAGAAGAACACGAAGTTCTCCCCTCCTACCACGGGAACCCATTCGGGCCACTCGGACACGATGAGGGGGAAGTAGAACATATCGACCACTTTTCCCTGCAAGAAGGGTGCATAGCCGTCGCCGAAGGGTACGAGATACGACACGTAATGTGGCGAAGAGGCATTGAACACGAGGCCGTAGAACATCGAATCGACCATGTTGCCGGCTGCTCCTGCAAGAATCATTGCCAGGCAGACGACCGTCATCAGGGAATGCGGTTTCTTGAGCATGCTGTATATATACCATCCGAGTGCCGTGATGGCGACAAGTCGGAAGAGGCTCAACACCAGTTTGTTGAAGAACGTCATTCCGAAGGCCATTCCGTTGTTTTCGATGAAGTCGATGTAGAACCAATCCGTGATTCTAATCGACTCACCGAGAAACATGTTTGTCTTCACCTCGATTTTGATGATCTGATCGATGATGATCAGGGCTGCAATCAGTAGGATGACGATCCAGCCTTCTTTCAGTTTTCCGTTTTTGAATGCTGTCATCACTTGCTATTGCGTGCGTTCTTCGAGGCTACGCTCAGGGTGGCGTGAGGCACGGCGCGCAGTCGTTCCTTGGGAATCAGCTCACCTGTGAGGCGGTCGATGCCGTAGGTTTTGTTCTGAATGCGCACGAGTGCTGCCTCGAGTCCTTGAATGAACTTCAGCTGGCGGTTTGCCATCTGCACCAGTTCTTCCTTGGTTTGGGTTGTGCTGCCTTCTTCGAGTGCCTTGTAGGTGGGTGATGTGTCATCGACATCGTTTCCGTCGGCATTCATCAACTGTTTCATCATGGCGTCGTAGTCTCTACGAGCCAGTTTGATTTTCTCATTGATAATATCTCTGAACTCCTCGAGTTCTTCGTCGGTATAGCGCTTTTTCTCTGCCATAACTGTGTTCGTTTTTAGTTCTTTTGTACTTTTATGTTTAGTTTAAAGTCATCAAATTCTGTTTCTGTTCCGTCGTTGGGAGCAATCTCGATGATGTCGGCCAGCACCTGTCCCTTGATGTATTCGCCATAGGCGGCAATGGCGGCATCGGTTTGTTCGTTGGGAGCGATGGTCACTTTTACGCGGTCGGTAATCTCCAATCCCGTCTCCTTGCGGAGGTTCTGGATGCGGTTGATGAGTTCGCGTGCCATACCCTCTCGGCGCAGTTCGTCGGTGAGTTCCACTTCGAGTGCTACGGTGAGGTTGCCTTCGTTGCTGACGAGCCATCCTGGGATGTCCTCGCTCACGATTTCCACGTCGGCTGCCTCCACGGTAACTTTCTGTCCCTCAACGGTTAGCAGGATGCAGCCTGTAGTTTCGAGCGAAGCTATCTGCTCTTGCGAAAGTTCATTCATCTGAGCTGCGATACCCTTCATGAGCTTGCCGAATTTCTTACCCATCGTGCGGAAGTTGCACTTCACTTTCTTCACGAGGATGCCTGCTCCCTCCACGAACTTCAGCTCCTTTACGTTCACCTCGTGCTTCACGAGTTCCTTCACGGCTTCGATGTGTTTTTTCTGCTCTTCGCTGGTGGCGGGAATCATGATCTGCTGCAGGGGCTGGCGCACCTTGATGTTCACCTTGCGTCGCAGGGCCAGGGTCATCGAAGTGATTTTCTGCGCCATTTCCATGCGCTCTTCGAGGTCGGTATCGATGGCCTGCTCGTCAACGGTGGGGAACGTCTCTAAATGCACGCTGTCCATCGTTCCGCCGAGGTCTTTGTAGAGCTGGTCGGCATAGAAGGGGGCAAACGGGGCCAACAGCTTGGCAACGGTCATCAAGCAGGTGTAGAGGGTGGCGTAGGCGGAGCGTTTGTCGTCGCTCATCTCCTTGCCCCAGAAGCGTTTGCGGTTCAGTCGGACATACCAGTTCGAGAGGTCGTCGTTGACGAAAGCGTCGATGAGTCGTCCTGCGCGAGTGGGGTCGTAGCCGTCGAGCTCCTTGGCGACACCCTTGACGAGCGAGTTCACCTTGGAGAGTATCCAGCGGTCTATTTCGGGCATGTTGCCCGGGTTGACGCTGGCTGCGTCGGCGGGTGTCCATCCGTCCACATTGGCGTAGAGCGCAAAGAAGGAATAGGTGTTATAGAGGGTTCCGAACAGCTTGCGGCGCACCTCGTCCACTCCTTCGGGGTCGAACTTCAGGTTGTCCCAGGGCTCGGAATTGGTCATCATATAGAAGCGCACGGGGTCGGCACCATACTTCTCGATCATCTCGAAGGGGTTGGTGACGTTGCCTACGTGCTTGGACATCTTGTTGCCTTTGGCATCGAGCACCAATCCGGTGGAGATGACGTTCTTGAAGGCTACGCTGTCGAAGATCATCGTTGCGATGGCATGGAGGGTGAAGAACCATCCGCGTGTCTGGTCAACGCCTTCGTTGATGAAGTCGGCGGGGAAGGCCAGATGCTTGTCGATGGCATCGCGGTTCTCGAAGGGATAGTGTACCTGCGCGTAGGGCATGGAGCCGCTGTCGAACCACACGTCGATGAGGTCGCTCTCGCGCTTCATGGGCTTGCCTGTCTCGCTCAGCAGCACGATGCTGTCCACGTAGGGGCGGTGGAGGTCTATGCGGTCGTAGTTCTCCTGGCTCATGTCGCCGGGTACGAATCCTTTCTCTTTCAGCGGGTTGTCCTGCATGATGCCTGCGCCGACGGCTTTCTCTATCTCGTTGTAGAGT
>JAFSWU010000021.1 GCA_017444365.1 Prevotella sp. | reverse complement strand
TCCAACACCATCAAGAACTGGATTGACGGAACGGAGGTGAACGGCACACCCACCTCGGCAGCCTTCGACTTCCAATTCCGCTACACCGTGCGCAACGCCATCAACGGTGGCAACTGGATCAATCTCGGCAGACAGAACGATGGCAGCTGGCCGCTCGTCAGCGGGAGCTTCAACAACGGCAGCTACCGCCAGTGGGCCGTGACCTTCGTCGAGAACCACGACACGGAGTATCGTTCCTCTACTGCCCAGCAGGATCCCATCCGCAAGGACACCCTCGCCGCCAACGCCTATCTGCTCGCCATGCCTGGCACGCCCTGCGTGTTCTACAAGCACTGGCTGGCATACAAGGACGAAATCAAGGCGATGACAGCCGTCAGAAAAGGAGTGGGCATCCACAACATGAGCTCGTTCTTCAACATGGCCTCCAACGTGGGCTACTACGCCGTGAACGTAACCGGCACCAATGGCAAACTGCTCGCCGTGGTGGGAAATGCCGTCAACAGCTACACACCCAACGCTTCCACATGGACCAAGGTGCTCTCGGGCTATCACTATGCCTACTACCTCATAAACGACATGAACACAGCATGGGTGGATCTCGCTTCAGGAAAATACACAGAGCCCAAGACCGCCACGCTGACGGCCGTTACGGACGAGAATGCCAAGCTGGTCTATACCACCGACGGCTCCAACCCCACCGCCAATAGCACCAAGGTGGAGAGCGGCGCACGCATCACCATTCCTGCCGGCACCACCACGCTGAAGGTCGGTCTGCTCATCGGCTCTGCCGTCAGCGGCATCATCACCCGCAGCTACGACATCGAGGAACCTCTGCCCTTCGATGCCTACGACATCACCGTGCATGTGAATGCCGACGTGTGGGGCACAACACTGAGCAGCGTCAACTTCTGGACATGGGGCGGCGACGGCTCACACGCACCCGGCAGGGGATGGCCGGGCGATGCCGTGAGCACCAAGAAAACCATCAATGGAAAGAACTGGTTCTACAAGACCTTCCGCATCAACGCCGCAGACGATGCCGTGAACTTCGTCTTCAGCAAGGGCACCGGCTCGCCGCAGACCGTGGACATCGAGAATGTCAACCAAGACGCCTACTTCGAGATTCTGAGCACCACTACCTCTGGTAAGAACGAGGTGAACGATGTGTCCAGCGTCTATTCAGGCATAGAAGGCACCACGCTCACCAAGCAGGAAGCAGAAAGCGCCGACAACACCATCTACGACCTCAGCGGCCGCAAGATTGCGAACCTCTCACCTCGCAACGCAAGCCTCGAATCGCTCCCCAAGGGCATCTACATCACAAACGGCAGACGGGTCGTGATTAAGTAAAGCATTCTTCTATAAAAACCACATCAAATTCACAAAGAGAGGGTCAGCAAGTTTGAAATGCTGACCCTCTCTTTATTGATAATCATTGCGGGGTATTTGCCTATTCCTCTGTGACCTGTTTGGGGCCGCGCACGCGGTCGGCCTTGGAAAGTCCCTGTTTGATTTCTATTTGGAGGCCGTCGCTCAGTCCTGTTGTCACACGGCGGCGCTCGTAGGTTTTGTTCTTGCCTTCGCCCTTCACCAAATACACAAAGGTGTCGTTGCCGCTGAACTCGATGGCACTCTCAGGAATGCAGAGGGCATGACGGGCTTCTGCCAGCACGATCTCGGCATTGGCACTATAGCCACTGCGGATGCTGCCAGCAGAAACTTTCTTCTGGTCCTGATGAGCCAGATCGACCTTTGCCTTCATCTCGAACTGGTTGGCACCGTTGCTCTCGACGGCCTTGGGCGAGATATACTCCAGTCGGGCCTCGAAGTTCAGGTTCTGAAGGGCACCGATGGTGATCTTCATGGGCATGCCCACAACGAGCTGTCCCACCTCGGTCTCGTCGATGTTGCCACGGAAAATCAGGTCGTTCATGTTGGCAACGGTGGCGATGGTGGTACCATCGTTGAACGTGTTGGAAAGGATGACGGAGTTGCCCACCTTCACGGGGATGTCGAGGATGAGACCGGTGATGGTGGAGCGGATGAGGGTTGACGATGCCGAGGCATTGCTGCGGGAGACTCCGTCGCGCACCACCTCCAACTGGTCGTTGGCGGCGGCCACTTCCTCGCGTGCCTGCTCGTAGGCCTGGCGCAGCTTGTCGTATTCGTCGGCGCTGACCAGTCCTTTGTCGAAGAGCACCTTCATGCGCTCGTAGTCGGTCTTGGCCTGCTGGACGTTGATGCTGGCCAACCGCACCCGCGACTGAGCGGACGAGAGCTGCTGCATGTCGGGGATGACCTTCACCGTGGCTATCACCTCGCCTTCCTGAACGACATCGCCGGCCTCCTTCAGTATCTCGGTGATGATACCGGAGATCTGGGGTTTCACGCTCACTTCGTTGCGCGGCTCAATCTTTCCCGTCACCACCGTGGTCTTGCGCAGGTCTTTCAGCTCGGGCACGAACTCGTCATAGACTTCGGGCTTGGGCTGCGACTTGAGCCACAAGAACACAAACATTCCCACAAACACGCAGGCAACCAATGCAGCTGCCAATAGCTTCAAATATTTTCTCATATCGTTATTTGTTATATTTCATTCATCCCTCATGGCATCGACGGGCTTGATGCTCATGGCCCGCGCCGCGGGAGCCATACCCGCCAGTATCCCAAGCAGGCTCAGGAGTGCCAAAGCACCCAAAGCCGTGCCGGCTCCAATCTGGAAATGCGCAGCAAGGATGCCGTCGGTGGTGTTCGCCATCTCCAGCATCTGGAGGACGAGAACGGAGAAGAGGATGCCACTTAATCCTGCGACAAGGGTCAGCACGATGCTCTCGCTGATGATCTGCGACAGGATGTTGGCGGGGGTGGCTCCGATGGCGCGCCGTATGCCAATCTCCGTGGTGCGCTCCTTCACCGTCACCATCATGATGTTCGACACGCCGATGGCTCCTGCCAGGAGCGTTCCGATGCCCACCAGCCATATCAGGAAGTTCACCCCGTCGAAGAGGCTGTCCATCAGCTTGAAGAGGATCTCGGTGTTGAACACCGTCACCGCCTTCTCGTCGGTGGAATCTACATCATGGGCCCGTGCGATAACCTCGCGCATGCGCTGGGCCACACGACTCATGACGACACCCTTGCGCCCCGTCACACAAATCAGCTCCACACGGTCTCCCTTGTTGTAGGCCTGCTGCATGAGCGTGATGGGAATGATGACACTCTCCTCGGCACGCCCGTTGATGTTCATGTTGCCGCTGCTGTAATCGACTCCGACCACGCGGAAGTACATCGAGTCGAGCCTGACCATCTGGCCGCAGGGGTCTCCACCGCCTGGGAAGAGGGTCTTATAGACTTTCTTGCCCAACACGCAAACCTTGCGTCGCTGCGCCATGTCCATGTCGTTGAGAAAACGACCGTAATACATCTTCGGAGCATCCACCTGCACATAGTCGGGTTTCAGTCCCTTCACGTTGCCGGTACTCTTCTTGTCGCCAAAGACCACAATGGCACCCCATTGCGAGAGCATCGGCGAGACCACATCCAGCTCGGGCACCTGTTGCCGCAGCCTGTCCACATCCTTATAGACCATGTTCCAGGTGCGCCCCTTTCGGAAACCGTGATAGGGCTTCGTGGTGGGCTGGGCAAAGATGATGGCGGAGTTGGTGGCGAAGCCCTCGAAGTTGCTTGCCAACAGCTCTTTGACACCCTGTCCGCCGCCCATCAGGGAAACCAGCATGAACACGCCCCAGAAGATGCCGAACCCTGTGAGGAAGGTGCGGCTCTTGTTGCGCGTCAGCGTGTCAAGAATCTCACGGTATGTATCTAAATCTATTCTCATCGTCCTCCCCCCCCTACTCCGCTCGCAAGGCCTCAATGGGACGGATGTGCGCCGCCTTGCGCGCAGGCAGCACACCCGCCACGGTTCCCGCTACCACCATGAGCAGCGTCGCCTCTATGCAGATGCCGATGCCCACGGTGGGATTGACAAACATCGTTGCCTGAAACAGACCCGTATCAATCTGCTCGTGTCCGAGCGTTGCGTCCATATACTGATTGGCAGCAATGCCAAGCAGCATGCCTATATAGCCGAAGAATGTGGTGATGATGACACTCTCGCAGATGATGAGCTTCAGGATGGCAAACGGCTTGGCCCCTATTGCCTTGCGGATGCCAAACTCGCGGGTGCGTTCCTTGACGGTGATGAGCATGATGTTGCTGACACCCACGATGCCGCTCAGCAGGGTGAAGATGCCGATAATCCAGAGGGCGGTGCGCAGAATGCCCATGCCCTTGTTCATCTGCATGTTCTGAGTGAAGCGGTTCCATACCCAGATGGCACTTTCATCATCAGGAGCGGCACGGTGGTTGGTATTCAGCATCGCCTCGTATTGCTGCTCGAAAGCTTCGTTCTCCTTCTCTGTAGCCAATCCGTGGAACGTGAAGACAATCTGGTCGGTCTTGTCGCCACGGTTGTACATGGTGCGCACGGTGTGGAAGGGGGTATAGACATCGCTGCTCATGCGACTCTGGTCGCCCTTGAAGATGCCGACGATGCGAAAGGCGAAGTTGCCCACCTTGACATACCGTCCCACCAAGGCCGACACATCGCCTTGCGTGAGCTCCCGCCCCTGCGTGTCGCTAATGACCAGTACTTTCCTGCACTCGGCATTATCAACCTCGTTGATGAAACGGCCATGGAGCATCTCGATCTTGTTGATCCTGACTTCATGGGGATAGACACCGTTCAGCGTGGCACTGAAATAGTTCTCGCCATAAGAGATGGTTACGCCAGCCTGCTCAATCTCGCCGCCCACCTCATCAACATACTTGTCGAAGTGCTGGCGCGTGTCCTCCATATCGGCATCGTTGAGCTGGATGCTCCGCCCCTCTTTCAGTCCGTTGTGGGGCTTGGAGGTCATGCCTCCGCCCACCATCATGGAGTTGTCGAGGAAACGGCCGTTGTTTTTCAACTGCGCATTGATGAGTCCGTTGCCGGCACCGAGCAGCACGATGAGCATGAAGATGCCCCACGCCACAGCAAAACCCGTCAGCGCGGTGCGGAGCTTGTTGCGCTTGGCTGTCTGCCATATCTCATTCAATAACTCCATCCTTGATGCGTATCACACGGTTTGTTTGGTTGGCCACGTTGATGTCATGCGTCACAATGACCATCGTCATCTTCTCTCGCTCGTTCAGGTCTTTCAGCAATGCCATCACCTCGACACTGGTCTTCGAGTCGAGCGCACCCGTAGGCTCGTCGGCAAGGATGATCTGCGGATGGGTGATCAGGGCACGGGCAATGGCCACGCGCTGACGCTGACCGCCGGACATCTCGTTGGGATAATGAGAGGCCCAATCCAAGAGTCCCAGACGGTCTAAATATTCCAAGGCCAGCTGATGTCGCTTGCGCCGGCTCACACCTTGGTAAAAGAGGGGAAGCTCCACGTTCTCAACCGCCGTCTTGAAACCAATCAGGTTGAACGACTGGAAGATGAAACCAATCATGCGGTTGCGGTATTCCGCCGCCTTCGACTCCGAAAGGTTCTTGATCAGTGTCCCAGCCAGTGTGTACTCGCCGCTGTCGTAGTTGTCGAGGATGCCTAATATATTTAATAAGGTGGACTTGCCCGAGCCCGATGCTCCCATGATGGAGACGAACTCTCCTTCTTCAATGTGAAGATTGATGCCTTTCAGCACATGCAGAGGCTGTGCGCCGTAGTAAGTCTTGTTGATATCCTGAAGTCTAATCATGGATGTTATTGCGATTGCCAGTCGTTGTCGTAGAAGATCTTGAAGTTGATGGGAAGCTCGTAACGGGTCTTGAACGGAATGCCGAAACGTACACCCGGCTTCCATTTGGGCATGATACTGATGACTCGGTAGGCCTCCTCGGCAAACATCTCCAGCACCCGCTCGCGGGTCTTCCGCTTCTCATCGCCCGAAAGACGCTGGAAGGGCAACCTGTCCTCGGCCGTGATGCGATTATCCTTCACATGGATGTCGCATATCGAACCGTCGATATCAACCGTGAACTCCATCAAGGTCTGTGCCTGCAAACCATAGTTGGAAGCCGTGCGGGGGTAGTTGACATTCTTAGCCAGGAAGCTGCGAAGGGCATAGTCGCCATTGGGGAAGGAGGGAAGCGAAGACTTCTGAGAGCGCGGAATGCGCACCTTGCTCAAGTCGAGCATGGAAAGACGCTTGCGCAACTTCTCGACCATCACCGTGGCAAGTATCACCTTACCCTCGGTGTTGAGAACATAATAAGACGGAATCCACTTCACCTTGAAGGCTTCTGCTGTCTTCGACTCTTTCATCTTCTTCATCTCGGAGAGCTGTAAGCCGCCCATACCCGACTCATGCACATACTTCTGCCACGCTTCGCGGTCGGTATCGTAGGAGATATTGATGAACACGATGCTGTCGGAGGCGAACTCCTCGTAAAGGCTGTTCATCTCAGGCGTGTCCTTGCGGCAGTCGGGACACCACGAAGCCCAGAAGTGGAGGACAATGAAACGTCCCTGCATCTTCGCCAACGTGGTGTTGCTCAGGCTGTCGATGGTGAAGTCGGGGGCTTTCATACCCACATGCAACATGTCCTGGGCATAGAGCGAGTCCAAGTCCTGTGCCTTGGCTACCTGTCCAGAAAACAGCATCAAGAATGCCATCAATCCTATTAGTACTTTGTTCTTTTTCATCTTGCTATTTTACGATTTGACAATTTCACTATTTTACGATTTCACTATTTTACGATTTCACTATTTCACGATTTCACTACAACCTCTTACCTCTCCCCCCTTGGGGGAGTTGGAGGGGGTTATCTTCCAACTCTCAGCACGTGGTCACAATAGTCGATCACTGCGGGGCGATGGGTAACGAATATGATGGTTTTATGGTGACGCTCGAGAATATTCTTCAGGAGCTTCTGTTCTGTCTCTGGATCAAGGGCACTGGTAGCCTCATCGAAAAGCATGATAGACCGGTCGCGCAGCAGAGCCCGTGCAATGGCGATGCGCTGTGCCTGTCCTTCGCTCAGTCCCCCACCCTTTTCCGTGCAGACGGTGTTGAGCTGTGCAGGAAGTTCGTACACAAAGTCCGCACAGGCCTGGTGCAGAGCCTCTGCCATCTCTTCATCAGTGGCATCAAGTTTACCAAGACGCAGATTATCCCGAATAGTGCCGCTTATCAAGGTATTGCCCTGAGGAACATATACAAAGTTGCAGCGCATCAGCGGGGTCAGCTCCTTCTCCTTCAGATGGTCGTACACCATCACCCTTCCTTTCTGAGGTCGGATAAGGGCGAGCAAAAGGCGTACAAGTGTAGTCTTTCCAGAGCCAGTCTCACCAAGAATCGCCGTACAGCTCCCTGGACGGAAATCGAAGGACAAGTGGTCCACCACATTACCCTCAACCGAGGTATAGGCATAGGACACCCTACTGAGCCTGATACCACAAGGCTCGCTGAAATAGACGGGGACTCCCTGCTCCTCAAGCGGGTTTTCTTCCAACTCCATGAGCCTTTCTGCGGCTGTAAACACAGACACGAACTGGGGTGCAAGCTTCGTGAGGTTGCGTGCCGGTCCCTGTATGCGGCCCACCAACTGCAGGAAAGCAGCCATTCCACCAAAGGTCAGCGTGCCTGCCGACATACGGAGGGCTGCCCAAAGGAAAGCAAAGATGTAGCCCATAGCAAAACCGAAGTTGAGTATCAACTGTGAGAACACGCTGAAAATGGTGCGCCTCACCACGCGATGCCGAAGTTCACTTTGCGTAGATTCCAATCGGCCAACCATGGCCTCATCGCGCTCCAGAGTCTTGATAAGCATCCGGTTCTGAATGGTCTCCTGCAGAACGCTCTGCACCTTCGAGTCGCTGTCGCGCACCTGTCGGGTAAGCCTGCGCATGCGTCCCATATATATCTTGCTCACAGCCATGAAGACCGGTATGATGGCGACCGTAATCAAGGCCAACGTACTGTCCATGAAGAACAAGTAGAAGAAGGCACCTAAGAACATGGCCATCACCGACAACGCATTGGGAATGACCTCCGTCAGGAAGTTGACAACATTCGTCACGTCGAACTCCAGGCGATTCAGCACATCGCCTGAGTGATGGCTCTCCTTTCCATGCCACTCCGAGCGCAGGATGCGGTCGAGCATACGTTGCTGCATGCGGTTCTGAGCCTTGATGCCTAAGATGTTCTTCACCCACACACTACTGATGTGAAGGCCGAAGTCGGCAAGGATGAACAATGCCATGATGCCCACAGCCATATAGACAGAGCCTGCGACGGCACCCTCTGCCACCTCAATGGCATGCTGCACCGCCCACACCTGTGCCAAGCTCACCACCACCGTCAACAATCCGATAAGGGCATTGAGTACCGCCTGCACACGATTGCCACGCCAAGCCTGCCAAAGCCATTTGAGAATAGCTCTCGCTGAATACTTGCTGGCAGGAGCCGCCTTGAATAATATGTTACGGATTATGGATGACATCACTCCTCTGAACTATGAACTCTGAACTACCTCTTGTCCGCTCCCCACATCATCTTCTCGCGCAAGGTGGAGAAATATCGTTGGTTGTGACGTGTCACCACTTTCACCATATAAGGTGCCTTGCGAATGATGACCTTGGTTCCCTGCTCGAGCTTCTCCGAGCGTCCGTCGATGGCAACCAGGAAGTTGCGGGAACGGCTTTCCACCTCCAACTCGATCACCGTGTCGTCGTTGACCACGATAGGACGGATGTTCAATGAGTGGGGTGCCACGGGTGTCAGGCAGAGCACACCTGTACGCGGCACCATGATGGGGCCTCCGTTTGAAAGATTATATGCGGTGGAGCCCGTTGGTGTGGAAACGACGAGTCCGTCGGCCTGATAGGTAACAAGATATTCTCCGTTCACCGATGTGCGGATGGAAATCATCGATGCCGAGTCGCGCTTCAGCACGGCGATGTCGTTCAGGGCATATCCTGCATCGCACATGATAACGGCATGCTCCTCAATGGAGTAGTCGCCTGTTGTCAAAGCGTGGAATGCCTGTTCTATCTCTATAGGCAGCACGTCGGCCAGGAATCCTAACCGGCCCATGTTAACACCGACAATGGGGATTCCCTTGTCGCCTACCCTATTGGCGGCCTTCAAGAAGGTGCCATCACCTCCCATAGAGATGACGAAGTCGGCCTCAAAACTACTGCCATCGAAGACCTCCACGTCAGGAAACAACGGTTCTTCCGAGTGGCTCGCATTGAGCTGGGTGCTTTCTTTCAGAAAGTCGTAGAAAGCACGGTCAACGCTGATTACCGCCCCCATACCATGCAGATATTTAAAGAGGCGATAAACCGAGGCCGATTTCTCAGGTTGATATTCATTGCCAAAGACGGCAAACCTCAAATGATCACGTTTCATGCGAATAATCTCTATGTATCAACGTGCAAAGTTAATGTAAATCGATGACAAAACCGAAGAATTCAACATTTTTTAATGTCACTTTGTGACAGATTGCTTGGCGAATTGAAAAGATTTGCCTATCTTTGCGAAGCGATTAACCGCAAAACAAGGAAAAATCATCAACTTAAAAGCAATAACAGACATGGCAAAAGCGTATGTATTTTTCGCCGATGGTTTCGAGGACATCGAAGCTCTGGCACCAGTAGATATCCTACGTCGCGGAGGCGTAGCAGTGACAACGGTCAGCATCAACAACGGACGCGAAGTGGAGAGTGCCCACGGCGTAACCATCATGGCCGACACCACTTTTGACGAGGCTGGCGACTTCAGCGATGCCGACATTCTCATGCTGCCCGGCGGCATGCCAGGGGCCGCCAACCTTGACATGCACGAAGGCGTGAAGGATGCCCTGTTGCGACAGTCCGAGCAAGGAAAACTCATTGGAGCCATCTGCGCCGCCCCGTTCATTCTTGGCCACTTAGGAGTTCTCAACGGCATCAAGGCTACCTGCTACCCTGGCTTCGAGGGGCATCTTGACGGAGCCGAATACACGGCCGACATCGTTACCGTGGACGGACAGTTCATAACCGGAAGAGGTCCAGGAGCTGCCATGCCCTACGGCTATGCCATTCTGCGCAAAATGGGTTTTGGCGAGGCTGCCGATGCCCTGCAGGAGGGCATGATATATAATCAATTACTCAAGGAAAATTGATGAGTAAATTGTTTTGAAAAGGTATGGATTACATTATCATAGTAGCTGGTGGAAAAGGACTCCGCATGGGAGGCGACATTCCCAAACAATTCATGCCCATCGGCGGGAAGCCAGTGCTCATGCACACATTGGAACGCTTCCGACAGTACTCCGACAAGCTCGGCATCATTCTGGTGCTACCCCACGAACAGCAAGCCTATTGGCAGGAACTATGCCGGCAGTACCAGTTCGACGTGAAGCACACCGTGGTAGATGGCGGTGCCACCCGCTACCACTCTTCCATGAATGGACTCGCCGCCATTCCCGACGAAGCAGACGGGGTAGTGGGCATTCACGACGGCGTGCGCCCCTTTGTCTCTGTGGAAGTCATTGAACGGTGCTATGAAACAGCCCGTGATAAATATGCCTGCATTCCTGTGCTACCCGTCACCGATACCCTGCGATACATCGACCAGCATGGTGGAGGGAAGAACGTCCAGCGTGCCGACTACCGCATCGTGCAGACACCGCAGGCCTTCGACATCCAACTGCTGAAGCAAGCTTTCGCCCAGACCGCGGCAACCACCGACGACCCAGCCACAGCCTTCACCGACGATGCCTCCGTAGTGGAAAGTCTCGGCTGTCAGGTTCACATGGTCGAGGGCAATCGCGAGAACATCAAGCTCACTACACCCTTCGACCTACAGATTGCGACACTCTTCATTGATGAAGGATGAAGGCTGCGATTGAGCGAGAGAAGTTGGAGCTTGCTTCGACTTCCGAGCATTAGCAGGCTCGACCGAAGGTCAACTATGAACTATAAACTATGAACTCTGAACTGTTAAACCAGGACATCATGTACCTGCCCGGCATGGGCCCCCGACGCAAGGAGATATTCAACAAGGAACTGAATATCCACACATGGGGTGACCTATTGGAATACTATCCGTACAAATATGTTGACCGCAGCCGCATCTACTCCATCGACGAGCTGCGAGCCGACATGCCGTTTGTGCAGATACGCGGACGCATCCTGAGCTTTGAGGAGTTCAGCATGGGAGCACGCAAGAAGCGCATTGTGGCCCATTTCTCCGACGGGCACGGCGTGGCTGACCTGGTTTGGTTCAACGGCACGAAATACGTTTACAAACAATATACCGTAGGCGAGGAATACATTGTCTTCGGCAAGCCCGGCATCTATGGCGGACGTTTCCAGTTCACCCATCCTGACATCGACAAGGCCGCCGACCTGCAACTCTCGGAGATGGGCATGCAGCCCTACTACATCACCACCGAGAAGATGAAACAGAGCGGGCTGCAGAGCCGTGGCGTGGAACGGGTTATCAAGACCCTCCTCGAAAGGCTCAGCCAACCACTGCCCGAGACCTTGCCGCCCTACATCACCGGCCCACTGCATCTCTGCTCACGCGATGAGGCCATGCGCTGGGTACACTATCCGCAGAATGCGGAAGAAATGCAACGTGCCCGACTGCGACTGAAGTTCGAGGAACTGTTCTACGTTCAGCTCAACATCCTGCGCTATGCTTCCGACCATCGACGTAAGTACGGCGGCTTTGTGTTTCCACGCGTTGGCGAACACTTCAACGGTTTTTACCACAACAACCTCCCCTTTGAGCTGACGGGAGCACAGAAGCGGGTGATACGAGAGATACGGGAAGACATGCGCTCAGGGCAACAAATGAATCGTCTCTTGCAGGGTGATGTAGGCAGCGGAAAGACGCTTGTGGCTCTGATGTCGATGCTCATCGCCATCGACAACGGCTTTCAGGCCTGTATGATGGCACCCACAGAGATCCTGGCCGAACAGCACTTGCAAACCATTCGCGAATTTCTGAAAGACATGCCCCTGCGAGTGGAACTACTCACTGGCATTGTCAAGGGCAAACGCCGACAGGAGGTGCTCAACGGACTGGCCGACGGCTCCATCAATATCGTTGTCGGTACACATGCCCTCATCGAAGACCCTGTACAGTTTCAACGGCTCGGCATGGCCGTCATCGACGAACAGCACCGCTTTGGCGTGGCACAACGGGCCAAGCTGTGGGCGAAAGGCGACACACAAGGCTCACGCGTGACCCCTCCCCATGTGCTCGTGATGACTGCCACACCTATTCCACGAACACTCGCCATGACCATCTACGGCGACCTCGACGTGAGTGTCATCGATGAGCTGCCGCCTGGCCGCAAGCCCATACAGACCATCCACAAGTTCGACACCCAGACAACCAGCCTCTACGACGGCATCCGCAAGCAAATCAATCAGGGCAGGCAGGTTTATATCGTCTTCCCACTCATCAAGGAAAGTGAGAAGAGCGACCTGAAGAACCTTGAAGAAGGATATGAGGCCTTGCGCGACGTATTCCCAGAGTTTATGTTGGGGAAGGTCCACGGCAAGATGAAGCCTCGCGACAAAGAGGAGGAGATGCAGCATTTCGCCCGTGGTGAAACACAGATTCTTGTTGCGACAACGGTTATTGAAGTAGGTGTCAATGTACCCAACGCCTCGGTGATGGTCATCCTCGACGCACAGCGCTTCGGACTCTCCCAGCTCCATCAACTGCGAGGACGCGTGGGACGTGGTGCCGACCAGTCCTACTGTATCCTGGTCACAACCTATAAGCTTTCTGCTGACACCCGCAAGCGCATCGATATCATGTGCCAAACCAACGACGGCTTCCAGATTGCCGAAGCCGACTTGAAGCTCCGTGGGCCAGGCGACCTGGAAGGAACTCAACAAAGCGGCATTGCCTTCGACCTGAAGATTGCCGACATCGCACGCGATGGTCAGATTGTGCAGATGGCACGCGATGAGGCACAGAAGATCATCGACATTGACCCCACCTGCGAAAAACAGGAATACGCCCTACTCTGGAACCGCCTGAAAGAACTCCGCAAGACCAACATCAACTGGGCCGCCATCAGTTAATGGCGATGCTTATTCCCAGCAGGTCAGTTCATCTTCAATCTCAGGCAATTGGCTGCGATGGAAAACGGGGTCCTTGATACCACTACGCTTCTGAGCACGATAGTCGTCCAAGAGGCGATAGACGTACTTGCCCAAGAGGACGATGGCTACAAGGTTGCAGGTGGTGAGGAGGGCCATGCATAAATCAATCATGCTCCACACGACATTGAGCGTCACCAAAGCCCCGAACATCACCATCACACCTCCGGAGAACAACCGATAGGCAGTCATGACATGGCGATTATCGGTAATAAAGCGCACATTGGCCTCACCATAGTAGTAGTTGCCAATGATGGACGAATAGGCAAAGAGGAAAATGGCTACGGCGACAAACATCGGTCCCCAGTCACCCACCTCTTGCTGCAATGCCGACTGCGTGAGTGCGATACCATTGAGCTCGGGAACGTTGTAGAGCCCGCTGATGAGGATGATGAACGCTGTGCAGGAACAGACGACAAGTGTGTCGGTGAATACGCCCAGCGCCTGTATGAGTCCTTGCTTCACAGGGTGTGACACGGCAGCTGTGGCAGCGGCATTAGGCGCGCTACCCTCCCCAGCCTCGTTGGAGAATAGTCCCCGCTTCACACCATTCATGATGGCAGCCCCCACCGTTCCACCCACGGCCTGCTCCAGTCCGAAGGCACTCTCGATGATGACTTTGAACACGTGGGGTACACGCTCTATATTGAGCACGATAACAACCACCGCCAAGAGAAAGTAGCCCACGGCCATGATGGGAACGAGCACAGAACTGACACGGGCGATGCGCTGAATGCCGCCGAAGACGATGAGCAGCGTTAGTGTCATGAGTACGATGCCCACCACCATTGAGTTCCATCCGAAGGCTCCCTCCATAGCTCCACAGATCGTGTTGGTCTGAACGGAGTTGTTGGCCAGCCCAAAGGTCATCGTAATGAGCAGGGAGAAAAGCACAGCCATCCACCGGCAGTGGAGGCCACGCTGTATATAGTAGGCAGGACCACCAATGAACGAGTCGCTATGAGGCTGTTTGAAGAGCTGTCCCAATGTAGATTCCACAAAGGCTGTGGCTGCTCCAAAGAGTGCCATGACCCACATCCAGAACACTGCACCGGGACCACCAACAACAATAGCCGTGGCAACACCTGCAAGGTTGCCTGTGCCCACCCTGGAAGCCAGTGAGACGGTGAAAGCCTGAAAGGAAGAGATGTGACGCTCAGCGCCTTTTGGACGCACGGATGAGTCTGTGAGCAGGCGGAGCATCTCGCCCACCATTCGGAACTGTACGAAGCGCATGCGCCACGTAAACCACACACCACACCCTACCAAAGCTGCTATCAAGAAGTAGCCCCAGAGAATGTCATTGACGCTGTTCAGTAATTCCAACATAGCACTATTCACTACTCACCATTCGGCTTCCGTCGGGAAGTACCTGAATCATGACCTTCACAGCATCAGCAGGAAGCAGGTCTTCTATGAGTTCGGGCCATTCAATGAAACAAAGGGCTCCGCTGTAGAAGTAATCCTCATATCCCATGTCGTAAACCTCTTCAAGGCGATGGATTCGGTAAAAATCGAAGTGATAGACGGAGCCACCCACTTCCAAACAGGAGGGGACAGAATTGAGGTGGGAGGTTCGAGACGCGGGCAGCTCATATTCGTTGACAATGGCAAAGGTGGGCGAGGTGATGACATCGCTAATGCCGAGTTCCTCGCAGACAGCTTTGATAAAGGTGGTCTTTCCAGCCCCCATGTTTCCATAGAAGGCGAAGATGCGGCGGTTGCCGATGTTGTTCACAAACTCTCGGGCCGCTTCACGGATATGGTCGATATTTTCTATGAGGATTTTCATCTTTTTACTCTTTTACTTTTCATTGAGACAAGGGGAATAATCATTTCTTCCATAGAGATGCCACCATGCTGAAAGGTGTCCTTGTAGTAGGACACGTAGTAGTTGTAGTTGTTGGGATAGGCAAAGAAGCTGTCACCCGTAGCAAAGACGTAGCTCGTAGAAAGATTAGGAGCAGGCAGCAAAGCCTTGTTGGGCTCTCGGATGGCAAAGACCTCCTTGGGGTTGTAGTTGAGATTCTTTCCCAGCTTGTAGCGCAGGTTGGTATTGGTGTTGCGGTCGCCGATAATCTTCACAGGCTTCGATGCACGTATGGAGCCGTGGTCAGTGGTGATGAGGATGCGATAGTCGGTCTGTGCCAACTGACGCAACACCTCGGCCATACTGGAATGACGGAACCATGAGAGGGTGATGCTACGATAAGCACTCTCGTTATTGGCCAGCTCACGCACCATCTTCGACTCCGTGCGGGCATGCGAGAGCATGTCGATGAAGTTGAACACCACCACATTCAAGTTGTTGTTTCGCAATGTGTTGAGCTGAGTGAGGAAGCGCTCGGCACCGACGGAGTCGTTGATTTTGTGATAGGAGAACGTGTCGTGCCGACGATAGCGGCGTATCTGTGTCTCGATGAGCGGTTCCTCATTGAGATTCTTTCCCTCTTCCTCGTCCTCATCGACCCACAGGTCGGGGAACATCTCGGCAATCTTATTGGGCATGAGACCACTGAAGATAGCATTGCGTGCATACTGTGTGGCGGTAGGCAGGATGCTCATGTAGAGATCTTCGTCAATGTCAAAGAGGTCGCCCAGCTCACTGGCCAGAACGCGCCACTGGTCGTAGCGGAAATTGTCGATGACAATGAGAAAGACCTGCTCGCCCTGGTCAAGCAATGGGAACACGCAACGGCTGAAGATGTCGGGAGAGAGAAGAGGGCAAGGATTTGATGAGCGTGATGATGGTGTCTTTTTGGCCTCCAGCCGCTCATTCCTTTCCTCTATCCAATCAAGATAGTTCTGCTTGACAAACTTGGCAAATCCATTGTTGGCTTCCTCCTTCTGTGCATGGAGGATGTCGGTCATCTTGCTGTCGGTGCTGCTCAGTTCGAGCTCCCAGTGAACCAGTCGTCGATACACCTGCATCCAGTCATCGAAGGTTCTGCAATCCTGTATCTGCATGGAAATATCCATGAAGTTCTGCTGGTAGCCGCTTTGCGTCACCTCGGTTACAATCTCCTTGCGGTGTATGTTCTTCTTGAGTGTGAGGAGAATCTGACTGGGGTTGACGGGCTTGATGAGATAGTCGGCAATCTTAGAACCAATAGCCTGGTCCATGATGTTCTCTTCCTCGCTCTTGGTACACATCACGACGGGGGTGTTGGGAGAAATCTCCTTGATTTGCTGCAACGTTTCCAAACCTGTCAGTCCTGGCATCATCTCGTCGAGCAGAATCAGGTCGAAGGTGTGCTGCCGGCACTGGTCTATCGCGTCGGTACCATTGCTGACGGTGACTACATGGTAGCCTTTTTTCTCTAAGAAAATGATGTGGGCCTTCAGGAGTTCAATCTCATCGTCAACCCATAATAGTTCATAGTTCATAGTGCAAAGTTTATAGTTTAGAACCCATCAAGTTCATAGTACTCGTCCTCCAATTCGATACTTTCCTTACGGTTGTCGGGCTTGGTACTGGTTGGCTGTTGTGGAGTATCCTCATTGAAGTAGATGACATCATCCTCGTCTTGAGTCTCCTCATCATCCACCACATACTCATCCTCGTTCACGGGTTGGGCCGTCGGCTGCTCCTCGACAGGAACAATGGTCGTATCCTCAACGGGTTGCGCCGTGGGTTGCGTATCCTCCTCGACAGGAACGATGGTTGCATCCTCTGTGGGCTGAGCAGCGGGCTGTGTCTCCTCCTCGGGCTGCATGATGGTTGCATCCTCTGTGGGCTGAGCAGCGGGCTGTGTATCCTCCTCGGGCTGCATGATGGTTGCATCCTCTGTGGGCTGAGCCACGGGCTGAGCCTCATCCTCTGGCACGAAGGTGTTATCGCCTGCCCCCTCCGAAGATACAGGAAGGTCGCCCTCCCCTTCCTCACTAACGGGTTCGGGCTCCACCTGGTCCTCAGAATCGATAGCTATTTCTGGCTGTTCGTTCAAGAGTTCCCTGTCGCTGATCTCCAAAGGAACGAAGTTCTCTGTATAGAACGCATCATAGTCATCATAACTGAACTGCTTACCCAGCAAGGGGAGATTGACATCACTGATGATGATAGACCTGCTCGTGCCCAACCTTCGCACGATATTTTCCTGCTGATAGAGCTGCCGCACATACTGCAGGGCCTCATCATAGTTGCGGAACCCAGACACCTGCATGAGATGCAGTCCCTGGTCTTGTTCGATGGTGATGTCGAAGTTGCGCACCATGTAACTGGTGAAGTTATAACGGGCTAGTTCAAAGAGCAACTGGTTCTCGTTCACGGAGTCGGGCTTGTATGCAATGACATAGAGGAAGTTGGCGTTGCGGTCGGGCGAGAGCTGGCGGGCATTGATGGAGTCGCTGTCGGCAAGCACCACGGAGCGCCGGCTCCACACGTCGCCAAGGTCAAACTTGCCTCCATGAAGCTGACGGCCATCCTTCACACCATTGATAATCATACCCGCCATCTGTGCGAGCTGACTCTTGGGGAACTTCTCCACCAAGGTCTTCATATCCTCTAAACAGCCATCGCCGTCACCATCATTGAGTTTGCTCAGTCCATTGATGAACAGGAACTTGTCGCGGTTGGCCCCAAGGGGGAAGCGTGTTTCTGAAACATGGCTATTGCCCGCAACCTCCTGGAAGCGGTCGGCCTTGAATGCCAAGTAAGTGGCACCGTAGAGCGAGTCTTCTATCTGTTCGCCAAACTGTGCATTCTCCTTATAGAATGGATCGGAGAGAATCTGCGTCCATGTGGATTCGGGATAGTTGTCGAGGAGTCGCTGCAAGTACAAGTCGGCACTCGCTGTGTCGCCCTTTCGGGAGTAGAGCAGATAGAGATGATAGAACACATCGTCCATCGTTTCAAACTCAGGATACTCTGTAGAGAGTCTGCTCAAAGCTTTCTCACTCAGCGGGAGATTGTCGAGCTTATCCTTGAAGATAACCCCCGAATGGAAGAGACCGTCCTGGATGATGAGGTTACTCGAAGAGACTTGTTCCTCGGTGAAAGGAATCTGTGCCAGATAATACTCCCGTTTATGCGGATCGTTCTGCGCACTATCGTTGACCTGTTTCAGCGAATCCTGCCGAGCCTCTTCAAATGCAATGGAGTCACGCTGCTCCTGCGTAAGCTCTTCAGCCTGAAGACCTATATCTGCCACAACGGTTTGGTTGACACGCTGCCAGTTGTCCACATTCTCACGCTTACCCCACTGTTTCTCGAAAGCCTGTTTACCCTGTTGAACTGCCATGGTGTTATAGAAATACCACACGGCATTCTGCTGTCCCCCCATGGTGGTGGAACGGTTGGTGGCATTCGGAGTAGAAAGCTTATTGCCCTGTGCACCGTTGCGCTGCTGAGTACGCTGGGCATCGGCCTCGGCCTGGGCATTGCGTTCCTCCTTCTCCTTTTTCTTCAACGCGGCTATCACCCGATCGATGGCGGCGTTGCGGTCGCTCTCGCTCATCAATGCCAATGCCTGCAAGGAATCCTGCAGATGGACAGCCTCGGTGTAGGGCACCAGCTCGTCGAGCACCTTCGAGCGGCGCGACAGCTCTTCATAGTCCTTACGTTCCTTGTCAAGCATTCCGATGGCAGCTCCATAACAACGCTGGGCATCGGCATACTTCTCCTTCTCCCAATATAGATTTCCCAACTTCAACAGCAGCACACCTTTCTCGATGCCGTTGCGCGTTGCTTTCTCATTGCCTTTCTCATAGGCTCCAATTGCGTTGGCGGTATCACGTTGCGCAAGGTATATGTTACCGATGGCATAATATACTTGGTCGAGATAGTCTTTGTTGTTATCAGAACGGGCCATGCGGCGCAGTTTACCGATCATCTTCTTGGACTGCCCTTCCGCCATGACCTCGGTCATCGCTATTCGTGCATTAAAGGACACCTCATAAGGCGGATTGAGACGAATGACATGCCTGAAGGCTTTGTAGGCCTCTTCACGATGGCCAAGTGCTGCTTCGAGCTGGCCGAGCAGATACCACTCACGGGCTTTCTGCACACGGCGCATCTCATGACGGATGACCTTTCGCAGATAAGGGATGGCAGAAGAATAGTCACCCGTATGGATATAGTAATCGGCATAGGTGTAGTCCCACTCCTTTCTGGCTCGCCAGTGCATGGAGTCACGCTGCATGTTGCGAATGACGTCTTCAGCATCATAGAGCCATTCTTCCTCAATGTAGCATTTGGCAAGCCAGGCCCGTGCCCTTCCATAGATGGCGGGCTGCGACTTGTACAGGCGGCTCATATAGGCAAAGGTGGAGGCTGCATCGTCAAAGGCACCCTGATGGAACTGGGAACGTCCCATCAGCATCCACGCCTTCCACAGGAAGGGGTTGTATTCACGCCGACTGAGCCACTCAAGGTCGCGCTCGGTCTTACGACGGGACTTATTCCATTCCGGTCGTCGCTTGATGCTGTGTAGCTTAATGGCTTTCTTGCACTTTTCTATAGCCCTGTCGAAGTTTCCCTTTCCTATTTCGCGGCTACTCTTGTTACTCACCGCGTAAAGAGGTATCACCTCGGTGAAGTTATCCTTATTACCCTTTTCCTTTTCGAGCGAACCGTCGATATAGGCAAGGGTACCATTATAGTACGTGTTGTAATTGGCATTGAACGCATGCCACAAACGGGTCTGTGCAGTATTTTTTTTCGTAGAGCATCCTACCGCCAACAACAAAAGGGCTGGCAGTAAAAGGAGTACCATATATATAATATGTATTCTACGCAGGGACATACATCTTTATAAACTAAAAACTTCTCCGATTTATTGTTTCAGCAAACAGAAAAAACTCATCTGCAAGAAGGATGAAATTACCTATTACCTAAATCGCCTCTTGTCTCAAGAAGAGTTCGTCTTTCAGCTCGTCAGGAATCTCTATCCCGCGAAGGGTGAGACTGCGTGTCCACGGACGGACATCGGCATCCTGCATGGTGTCGAGGACATAGGCGAACTGCTCCACCTCGTCCTCGGTGTAGCCATCAGAACGACGGCCACGGAACACGTCAAGCTCTTCATCGTCGAAATACTCGATGGGTTGCGTGGCAGCCTCCATCATACACTCCTGTTCGCACTTCTCGTTATCCCCGTTACAGGTGGCGCACGAATCTGCCACGACAACCGGTTCATCACCATGCTGACGATGAGAATGCCACCCCCAGAGAGCTGTGACAACGCCCAACAGGACAAGAGAAAGAAACAAATAGATCATAGGGCTGAGATATGAGATTTGAGCATATCAATGTTCATCTATGGGTAAGACAGAGAAACCTGCCGATCGGAGATCTTCCCAGAATCGGGGATATGACTTCGTCACCACCTTAGGGTCGTTGATTTGCACTTGAGGCAGACAAAGGGCGGCGGGCGCGAAAGCCATTGCCATCCGATGGTCTTCATAAGTGTCTATGGCCTCTCCCGTGGGTTCACCGCGCTTTCCATCCCATATCAGCTCGCTGTCGTTGACCGACTGAATCACGTACCCCAGCTTGAGCAATTCACGTTTGAGGGCATCGATGCGGTCAGTCTCCTTGATGCGCAGTGTGGCAAGTCCCTTGAAATGGAAGGGAATCCCCATCAAGCAGCAGGTAACGACAAAGGTCTGGGCCAAGTCGGGCGAGTTGATGAAGTCATAGTCCAGGCGAGGTACCTTGAAGGGGGTCTTCATCAGCGTCACGGTTGTTGGGACACCAGGCTTCTTCTCAGAGAAGACGGTCTTCACACCCAAGAGCGAGAAGATGTAGCGTGCTACGGAATCGCCCTGACGCGAGCCGTCCATCAGGCCAGAAAGCGTGACCTTTGCCTCTGGGTCCTGACTCAACGCCACTATCTCGTACCAATAGGAAGCGGAACTCCAGTCATTCTCGATGCAATAGGGACGCACGGTATAGGGACCGGGCTTGACAACCACGGTGTCACCACTGGTCCAATCGGCATCGGCACCAAATTCACGCATCATCCACAGGGTCAAGTCGATGTAGGGACGGGAGATGATGTTGCCCGTCATGTGAAGTTCAATTCCCTTGCTGAGGATGGGGCCGATGAGCAGCAAGGCCGAGATATACTGCGAGCTGATATTGCCCGGCACCTCTAAGTATCCGCCCTCAAGCTTGCTTCCATTGATGCGCAGGGGGGGAAATCCCTCGTTCTCGACATATTGGATATGGGCACCCAGTTGACGGAGCGCATTGACGAGAACCGATATCGGACGGTGCTTCATCCTGTCCGTTCCGGTAATGGTGATGGGCCGACTGATCTCGGTCACCGACAGGAATGCCGTCACAAATCGCATGGCGGTACCTGCGGCTCCGATGTCGATGGTATCGGGACGTTCACGCAAGGCACGCACCACCACCTCCGTATCGTCGCAGTCGGAGAGATTGTCGGGCAATATGTCACTACGCGAGAGTGCGTGTATAATCAGGGCACGGTTTGAGATGCTTTTCGATGCAGGCAAGGCAATCAAGGCATCCAGTTTTTCAGGGGATTGAATGGTATATCTCATGGTTATCTAACAATTTTAATCGGTAAATCGATGGGGCCGTCGGCCGTCTCGTCTGACGAAGAGGCAGCTTTTTGACGCAACGCTTTCCTGGCCTGTGAGCTGTCAGTGGACGGCTTCTTCGGACCGGGCATCAACGGACTGTAATACAGCACATGGCGAATACGCTTTTTCTGATCTTCAGAGAATTTGTAAGCGTATGAAACGGAGTAGTCCATCATGTTTGCCGAATAGAAACGCTCACCATCACAGTTGGAGCGCAACGTCAGGTTCCTCATACTCATCTCCGAGGGATCTGTCTCTGCCAAGTACGAGCTGAGGTATTCGTTGTATTCAATCCTGTTGTAGCTCGGTGTGTCCTCGCAGTAATCGGAATCCAGGCACTCGTCAACCGACGCTCCATCGCGCTCGCTGAACATGTGGTGAAGGCCCAGATAATGACCGAGCTCATGGGCCACCGTCACACAGATGTCCGACGACTGGTACATATAGCCACCCTTGCCCTTGTCTGCCTGGGTGTATCGGCTCGACTGGGTATAGATGTAACTGCTGTTAATCGACGAACTGTATGGGAACTGCAAGTTGCGCTTGGTAAGTGTCTTCCGGGAAACGGTCTCCAGACCGTCCAATGCTGTCTCGCCAGAGGTTGTATAGGGCATGTGACTGATTCCAAGCACCATTCCCTCCGTGCCCGTTATTGGCTTGAATTGATAGAGCATCACGTTGATATAGTCGTTGGGATCCCATATATACTTCACGTTGGCACCCGTGTTGTCGGCCATGAACTCATAAGGGTCTATGGGGTACGTAGCCGTGTACTTCACGTATTCCACGCCAGGCGTTGACAGCTTGTTGCCCTTCTCATCGTGGGTGGCAAGGACAAATCGGATGTTGACATCCTGACTCTGCCCATATATCCCACCCTGATACAATTCGTTCACGTATGAAAGAATCTCCCTCAGCCTTTTGGCGGGAACATATTGCGTAGAGTCCGCGGCATCCTGATAGAGCACATGGAAGATGACGGGCAACGTATAGGTATAGTTATCGTCAATGGTCTTCGTCGTATTGTCATCGTCCAAATCCAAGTCAACAACAGATTCTCCCCCGTCGTTTGTCCGTCCGTCATCACCCCCGCAGCCTACCAGCAGGAGCGTGCAGAGCCATACACCTATTATATATAGATTACTTCTCATAAACCACTTTTGTCCTTTTAATCCACAAAAGTACACATTTTCAGCGAACAATGCTCCAAAGCAACTTAGAATAAATCCTTGTTTACGCAAAAAGATGTTAAATAAACGGTCTTCCGATAAATTCTTTGATATTTTTTAGGAAATTCCTTTCTTGTTTTCAAATTTATTATTACCTTTGCACCCGCTTACAAAGATAAGCAATCGGGATTTAGCGCAGTTGGTAGCGCACACGTCTGGGGGGCGCGAGGTCGCTGGTTCGAGTCCAGTAATCCCGACAGAAGAGGCTGAAAGTCGAAAGATTTTCAGCCTCTTTTTCCAATTGTTTTTCTATGATAGCCGATGAAGCTGGTTTCCTCTGTGATGGGCAGATAGAACGAAGCCTTGGGCGCATCGCTCTCGCAGAAATAGACGGCGGGCACGTCCTGAGCGGGAGCCTCATTCTGCAACTGACGGGTCATGCCGTTCAGATACAACTTCTTGTACTCCGTGAATACATAGTCGGGCATACCGCCAACGAGACACATGTCGCGATAGCCATCTGTCAGAGCCTCTGTAATCTGGGTGCAGACGAGGTGCTCAGGACGCTCGGCAGCAATGAACCACTGTGAGAACGAGAGGTAGCTGGTGCCACTCATGGCCACCTTGCCGTTGCACCAAGGCTGCTGGGCTACCCATTCTACGAGGTCAGCTCCGTCCTCGCCTTCCTGTGTGCCAAGCATAGTGCTGTCGCCCTCGCTGCGACCGATGCCGCGTGGATCGGGATATACGATGGCATAGCCTTTTGCTGTCCAATAGTCGGGATCGGGACCCTCAAACTTCTGTAGGCCGCTCATGCGCTTCTGGTCGAGACCCAGCAGTCCGAAGAGGTTCTTGAAGCGGTCGGCATTACCCGAGTTCTTGCCGTAGGGACTCCAGGCGATGATGGCGGGGTAGGAAACCCCCTCCAAACCTCCCCGAGTGGAGGCTTTTGTGTCCCCCTCGGGGGACGATAGGGGGGGCGGAAGGTATATATCACACATGATCTTCACACCATCACGCATAGGCACCTGCTCGTCTTTGATAAAGCGGATGTCGTTCTCCAGAGGATGGAATAGCTCATGAATGCTCGTACCCTTTTTCAACAGGTGCTCGCCGGCTGCCCAGTCATAATACTCACCTTCATAGTTGCGCACGTCGCGATACTTCAGCGATGGCTTGCGAATCATCAGTTCTGTAATATTGCTCATAGACCTAATTTACAATTTAACGATTTACAATTTTTTCGAACGAAGTTCTCAAGGAACTCCTATTTATTTCTCGATTTAATTATTTTCACGGTGCAAAGATACAACGAAAAATC
>JAFSWU010000134.1 GCA_017444365.1 Prevotella sp. | reverse complement strand
CGTTGGCTCAAGGTCTGCTTGAGAGCGGTGCCGGACAGAGTGAGCTGACACGCAAGGGAAACAACCACTTTGGTATAAAATGTCATGGGTGGACGGGGCGCACCACCTATCATGATGATGATGCCAGACAGGAGTGTTTCCGTGCCTATAAAAATGCACTTGAGAGCTACGAGGACCATAGTAAGTTCTTGGCAAGCTCACAGCGCTATAGCAGGCTCTTCCAGTTGTCGAGAACCGATTATAAAGGGTGGGCGCACGGATTGAAGGCTTGCGGATATGCCACAAATCCACAATACGCCCATCGACTGATTGACATCATTGAGCTGTATAAACTCCATCAGTACGACAAGGCAACGCACGCTGATAAATTCTTGGCAGCACATTCGGGAGCAAACGTCGCAGGAGGTGAACTGCATCCTATACATATTAATAATAGTAACTACTATCTGCACGCACGAAGTGGAGATACTTTCAAGATGATTGGCAAGGAAGTGGGCATCTCCGGCAGAAGGCTTGCGCGGTATAATGAGCGTCCGTACAAGGAACCCTTAGAGAAAGGGGATGTAGTCTATCTGAAGAAGAAACGGTCGCGCGCCGACAAAGCCTTCAAGCAGCATCCTCATGTTGTCAAGGCGGGCGAGAGCATGTACACGATCGCGCAGAAGTATGGCATCCGGCTGAAAAGTCTGTATCGCATGAACCATCTTTCCCCCGACCATCAGCTGAGGGTTGGGGAACAGCTGAGGGTGAGGTAAGAGTAGTCCCCTTCAACTTAGAGGCTTCTGAGGGCAGAGAGCAGTTCGCTGTTTTCGCTCCGTGTTCCTATGGTGATTCGCAGGCAGTTGTCGCAAAGCGTCACCTTGGAGCGGTTGCGGACAATGATTCCCTGCTGAACAAGATAGTTATAGACATCGTTTGCATGGTCAACCTTTGTCAGGAAGAAATTAGCATCGGTTGGATACACCTTCTTGCAGATGGGTAGCTGTTTGAAGGCTTCTATCAAGCGGCTGCGCTCTTGAAGAATGATGCGCACCCACTCTTCGACCTGATAGGGGTTGCTGAGTATCTCCAACGCCTTCTCCTGCGTCAGCAAGTTGACGTTGTAGGGGTATTTAACCTTGTTGAAGAAATGAATGATCTCCTTGCTGGCGAAAGCCATTCCCATTCGGATAGCGGCACATGCCCATGCCTTGCTCATCGTGTTGAGGACAATGAGGTTGGGGTATTCGCTGATCTTTTTTCGAAGGGGCTCCTGTGATGAGAAGTCGCTGTAGGCCTCGTCAAGGATGACGATACCCTCGAACTGCTCAATCACTTTCAGAATCTCCTCGCGTTGGAGATTGTTTCCAGTGGGGTTGTTGGGGCTGCAAATCCAAATGAGCTTGGTATGCTCATCGCATGCTGCCAAGAGCCTATCAGCAGAAATCTGGAAGTGCTCGTCAAGTAGTACGGGACGATACTCCACATCGTTGATGTCGGCACATACCCGATACATGCCATAAGTGGGCTCAATGGCAACCACGTTGTCGATACCTGGTCGGCAGAAACAGCGATAAGGCAGGTCGATGGCTTCGTCGCTACCGTTGCCCAGAAAAATATTCTCAGCAGGAATTCCCTTCACTTGCGAGACTTTCTCTTTCAGCGTCCGTTGCAAGGGGTCGGGATAGCGGTTGAAATTTTTGTTATAGGGATTCTCGTTGGCATCGATAAAGACGTGGGCTTCATGACCAGCGTATTCGTCTCTTGCCGAACTATAGGGTGCCAGCTGCCAGATGTTGGGTCGTACTAAGTCTTCTAATCGTTTCATTTCTTAAGCTCTTTGATTCTGACACTCATCGCATTGCGGTGAGCGTCTAATTGCTCGTTCTCTGCCATCAGCTCTACGGCTCGTCCGATGGAGCGGATTCCTTCTTCTGAAAGGTGCTGGAACGTTATCTTACGGTTGTAACTGTCGAGATTCACTCCGCTGTAGGCTGTGGCATAGCCATGAGTGGGTAGGGTATGGTTGGTGCCGCTGGCATAGTCGCCTGCACTCTCACAAGCATATTTCCCAAGAAACACGCTTCCTGCGTTCACCACTTTGTCAGCCAATTCTTCATAGTCCTCAGTGGCAATAATCAGGTGCTCGGGTGCGTAGGCGTTGCTCAGATTCATGGCCTCCGTCGTATTGTTCACAAGGACGAACTTGCTGTTTTCCAATGTCTTGGCTGCCATCTCTTTCCTTGGGAGCTGTTCAAGTTGTCGCAGCGTCTCCTCTTGCACTTGTTGAAGCATCTTTTCGGAAGTGGTGATGAGTAACACCTGTGAATCGGTTCCGTGCTCAGCTTGGCTTAACAGGTCGGCAGCAACAAACTCCGGGTTGCTTTGTGCGTCGGCAATCACACACACTTCCGACGGACCGGCAGGCATGTCGATGGCCACATCATGGATACTCACCTGTTGCTTGGCGGCCATCACATATTGGTTGCCTGGCCCGAAAATCTTATATACTTTGGGAACGGACTCTGTGCCGTATGCCATTGCTCCGATAGCTTGCACACCGCCAATCTTGAAGATCTTGCTCACACCGGCGATGCGGGCTGCCATGAGGATGGCGGGATTCACCTTGCCCTCGCGGTTGGGAGGCGTGCAAAGAACAATCTCACTGCATCCGGCAATCTTGGCGGGTGTTGCCAACATGAGAACGGTAGAGAAGAGAGGAGCGGTGCCCCCAGGGATATAGAGACCCACCTTCTCAATAGGCACACTCCGTTGCCAGCAGGTAACGCCTTCGCAGGTCTGAATCTTCTTGCCCTCGAATCGTTGGGCTTCATGGAACTTGCTGATGTTGCTGTGGGCAATCAACAGTGCCTGTTTCAACTCGTCGGAAACCAGTTGCTCTGCTTCCTCCAATTCCTGCTGGCTGACGGCTAAGGTAGAAAGGTTGACGTGGTCGAACTTCTCCTCGTATTTCTTGACAGCTTGGTCGCCGTTCTGCCTGATGTCCAACAGCACTGCCGAAACGGTGTTGTTAAGCTGTGAAACATCAAGCACAGGGCGCTTAACAATCTTTTGATACTCGTCCTCAAGAGGATATCTGATAATCTGCATTTCTTTTACCTTTTTACTTTTTTACCTTTTTACCCTTTCAAAGAATCATTTTCTCAATCGGCGTGACCAGAATGCCCTGGGCACCCATTTCCTTGAGCTTGCCGATGATTTCCCAGAAGCGTTTTTGGTCGAGAACGGTGTGAACGGAGCACCACTCTTCATCAGCCAGGGGGATGATGGTCGGGCTTTTCAATCCTGGAAGCACGTTGATAATCTCCTGAAGTCTTGCTTTCGGAGCGTTCATTCGAACATATTTCTTGTCTTCTGCCTGTTTGACGGCTTCGATACGGAAGAGCATCTCGTTCAATACCTGGTGCTTCTCCTCATCAAGGTTCCAGTTGCCGATGAGCAGAGCCTCGCTCTGCATGACGACTTCCACTTCAACCAGGTTGTTGCTCACTAACGTAGAGCCGCTGCTGACAATGTCGAAAATACCATCGGCAAGACCAATGCCCGGGCTTATCTCTACACTGCCGGTAATCTCGTGAATCTCGGCATTAATGCCGTTCCTGCTGAGAAACTTGCGCAGAATGTTAGGATAGGAAGTTGCAATCTTCTTTCTGTTGAACCATTGCAGACCGCTATATTTCTGAGCTTTGGGAATTGCCAGCGACAAGCGGCATTTGCTGAAGCCCAGCCGCTGAAGAATCTGCACGTCCTCGCCACGCTCCACATATTCGTTTTCACCCACGATACCGATATCGGCAACACCGCTTGCCACGCTTTGGGGAATATCATCGTCGCGTAGATAGAGCACTTCCAAGGGGAAGTTTGAAGACTTGACCAGCAGGGTGCGCTTATTGGAACTTATCTTAATGTCGGCTTCGGACAGCAGATGCATCGTGTCGTCAAAGAGACGACCTTTGGATTGAACGGCAATTCGTAACATATAAATGTAAATTAATTAAAAATGTGATGCAAAAGTACGTATTTTCGTGCTATTTTGCAAGAAAAGTTGTACTTTTGTGGCGATTTAACAAAAAGAGTGCGTGATTTATTTAAAATATATACAAAGCGTGGTGTCGTTTCTCTCGGTGTTGTCCTTATTGGTAGCATGCGGAGAGAAAAGACAGACGGAGACAACCCCATGGGGAACTTCTGTGGATAGTGAAACGGGTCGCCCTCTCGAAACCGAAGACTCGCTAAGCATTTCCTTGGCGGATATTCAGTCGAATGGGGAGATGATCCTGCTCACAACGAGCGGCCCTGAAACGTATTACGACTATCACGGACGGGGAATGGGTACGCAGTATCTGCTCTGTGAGCGATTTGCCCAGAAATTGGGCGTTTCACTTCGGGTGGAGATGTGTAAGGATTCTGCTGAAATGATGCAACGTCTGAATGATGGGGACGGCGATATTGCTGCGTTTCCAGTCAAGAGTCAAGAGGCAACAGACAAGAAGCAAGGAGTGAGGGATGATGCCTTGACAGCTCTTAACTGGCGACTGAAGGATGGGGATAGTGAGCTGGCCGATTCCATTGTCAGCTGGTATCGTCCGGATCTCTTGGAAAAGGTGCGCCAGGAGGCTGCTTTCGCCCTTTCGTCAAAGAGTGTCACCCGCCGAGTATATTCACCAATGTTGAACCGTGCGGGTGGTGTTATTTCTCATTATGACCATTTGTTTATCAAGTATTCGCCTGTTGCCCGTTGGGATTGGCGTCTCTTGGCGGCACTTTGCTATCAGGAATCAACCTTCGACCCGCGTGCCCACTCGTGGGCGGGTGCGTGTGGCTTGATGCAGATTATGCCTTCTACCGCAGCTCATCTGGGCTTGCCAATGAGCAGCATCTACGACCCGGAATCCAACATCGACGCATCAGCTCGGTACATCCACGAGCTATCGGGGAAATTCAACGATGTGCGAAATGCCAGCGAGCGTTACAACTTTGTGTTGGCAAGCTACAATGGTGGGTTCTTCCATATCAGGGACGCAATGGCACTGGCGCGAAAGTATGGGAAAAATCCCTATCGGTGGGTTGATGTGTCGGAGTTTGTCTTGAAACTTTCCTCGCCTCAATTCTATAACGATCCCGTGGTGAAGAATGGTTATATGCGTGGGTCGGAAACCGTAGATTACGTCTCGCGCATCCGTAGCCGTTGGGCACAATATCGTGGGGTTGCCCATGCGGGCCCATCTCCTTCTACTGGCGGCATTCCTCAGAAAGCAACGAAGAAGAACCGGTTCCAGATACAGTAATCAAAACTGTTCACTATAGACTTCTCACGATTCATTTCTCTGTCTGACAGCTTCAAAAAGCAAGATGGCAGCACTTACAGAAACGTTGAGCGAGTCGAGCTGTCCCAGCATGGGAATGCGGATGTGGGCATCGGCAGCCTCGCGCCATTGGTTAGTCAATCCCGTTGACTCGGTACCCATTACGATGGCTGTGCCCTGCGTCATATCGGTGTCATAGTAGAGGCGCGAGTCCTGTAGCTGGGCAGTGAGGATGCGTATTTGCTTTTCTTTCAGGAACCGAATGCACTCCTCGGAGGTGCAGGCAATGCATGGAACACAGAAGATGGCTCCGATGGAGGAACGAATGAGATTGGGGTTGTAGAGGTCGGTGAGCGGGTCGCAGACAATGACCGCATGGGCTTGTGCTGCATCGGCACTACGTAGAATGGCTCCCAGATTGCCAGGCTTCTCTACGCTCTCCACGACCATGATGAGCGGTTTCTCTGGTAAATATAAATCGTTGAGTATTAGCTTCTTCATGCAGACTTCTGCAATGATTCCTTCTGTGCTCCCTCGATATGCAATCTTGCTGTACACCTCGGCAGTCACTTCGACCTTTCTGCACGACAGGGAATCGAGCTCCAGGGTCTCACCTGAAGCGAGTTCAATGGAATGGGTTCCGATGAGTTCCTGGCAATAGAATATGGTGTCAATCGTGAATCCCTTGCTGATGCAATGTGACAGCTCCCGCTGTCCTTCAACAACTAACAGCCCCTCCTTTCTTCTTTCGGACGATTTCTGTTGTAGGGCAAGCAGTCGCTTGATCTTGGGGTTCTGCATGCTTGAGATAATTTCTGTCATAGCTATTCTCTTGATGTAGTCGTTATTTAAGTTTACCGATAATGCGGATGTTGTCTCGCCGAATCAATTCGTTGGGGTTCGTGCCGGGTTTCCCCTCAGGAACATCCATCTGATGTTTGGCGTAGAAAGCTTTCCAGTAGGATGTTATTTCCCCACTTGCATCGTGGAATGACATCGGGACAGGAGAAAAGAGTCGTGTCCCCTCTTGGCTGACGAAAGAGAGCTGTACCAGTTCGGAGCAATAAATCTCCTTGTTGTCAGGCAGATACAGTTGGTCGTAGGCGTATCCCAGGTAGCCTCTGGCATTCGCCAGCGTAGTTGCGATGTCGGCTTTCTCCTTTCCGCTGCGTTTGATGCGGGCTTGCAGATAGTGCCCCTTTTGTTTTCGCAGCGAGTCGATGGGCGTTGTTACTACTCCCCGTCCCACAGCCTCAATCACGCTGTCGCTGTTCAGCACAATCGCAACGTGGTCGATCATTCCTTCTGTGACGCTGGTAATGGCGTTGCTTTCTGCTGAGACGTGGAAGAGTAGGTCGCCGGGTTGAAGCAGTACTCCTCCACAACTCATCAGCGCGAAGGAAAACAGCAGACTGGTGGCTGCTTGAAGCACTTTATGGATGCAGTAATTTCTTTCCATTTTTGATATAGAGCCCTTTGGGGTGTGTTGTTGTTCGCCCGCTGAGGTCGTATGTCGCATTGTGGTTTGCCGTTGTGGATCGTTGTTGGTTGGTGATGTAGCCGATGCCATTTGTGTTGCCGGCTGGCCAGAAAAACACCTCGCCAAGTGCGGAGTTATCGTGCTTGTGCGTAATGACCTCTTCAATGTTCTCCTGTGTCTGCTCGCTCACATTCCACGTGTTTCCTTGTGCATAGACGGTATTGGCGGAGTTGTTGTAGAGGTCGTAGCGATGTCCTCCGTTGCCGTTGTTTCGGAAGATGTTTCCTCCCGCATTGTAGTTCTCGTCGGTGGTGGGAACATCCGTTCTTCCGATATTCACATCCTTGCAGCCGATGACGGTGATTCCCCACAGGCTTCCTTCAATCAGATTTTGGCTGATGCGTGCAGAAGTGATGGAGTAGGGGTCGTAGAGGCTGATTCCGCTTCCGCCGTTCATGGGGTTTGTCTCGTGGCAGTTGTCGATGAGTTGGTTGCTGGTGATGCTAATCTGCATAGGGCCCATCGTTCCAATGCCATATCGGTTGTCGCGGATTACGCAGTTGGCGATGGTGATGTGCGTATTCTCTTTCATGGTGAAGTTCGAGATGCCGATGCCGCCCACCATATTGTTTTGTGGAGTTCCCTGAATCTCGCAGTTGTCGATGACAATGTGCGGCGATGCCGACAAGTTGATTTGTGGAACGTTCTGGTTCATCGTTGAATTCTCCGAGAGGTAGCAGTCGGTAAGTGTCAGGTCAACCTGTGCTGAAACCGAACTTCCTACGGCAGCTTTTCGGCATTCCTCGAAAACACACTCGTTAACAACGGCCTTGTTGGTTCCCAGCGTGAAGTAGAGCGCAGCAGCTTGTGAGCCGTCGTGCCGGAAGAAGGTGCAGTTTTGGATGTAGAGCTCCGCTGCATCGAGGGCTCTGAGTCCGACCCGCTCGAAACGGATGTTGCTCAGCGTGATGGGTTCCGTTGTGTTCTCGATGCTGATGCCGATAGCACTCTCGTCATCATCGTCGGCCAGCATTGTTGTCTCGTCTGATGACTGGAAATCGGCTGTGCCTTGAATGGTGAGAGCTACGCCGCTGCTAAAGCGTATGGCTGTTGCGTCCTCATCAAGTTGAAACTGGTCGCCTGCGGCAATCGTTACCGTTTGTGTCAGCAGAAATTCCCCAGATTCTCCATTGTCGGCTTTCTCCACTCCGCTTTCTTCAATCTCGCTGAGTTTCTGTAGTGTGTAGCGTGTTCCGTCGCCAGCAGTTGTGTATTGTGCTGAGGCATTCAGTAGAACCACCAGCAAGGTTATCACTAAAAACAAAAATCTTTTCATTATTACTATTTTACGATTTACGATGATGCATGAAGCATGATATTTCTTGTTAACTGTATTCTTTAGCTTTTACTTTTCCCCTCAGCACGTCGAGTGCATTTGAGGCGAGTGCTCCCATTTCGTCTTCTCCTGGATAGCAGTAGGTGGGGGCCAGAAAATCGATGCGCTTGCGCAGTCGCTTGATGACATATTCGGAGCGTGCCATTCCCCCTGTCAAAAGGATAGCATCAATCTTCCCGCAGAGCACAGCACTTTCAGCGGCAATTGCCTTTGCTACGTGGTAGATCATCGCGTCAACCACTAACTGTGCGTGTTCGTCGCCGTTGGCGATTCGTTTCTCCAACTCCTTCATGTTGTTGGTTCCCAAATGCGCAGTCAGTCCTGCTTTTCCTGCGATGCGTTTCAACAGCTGTTGCTCTGTATATTCACCACTGAAGCAAAGCCTGATGAGGTCGGCGGCAGGAAGTGAACCAGCCCGCTCGGGTGAGAAAGGACCTTCGCCGTCAAGTGCGTTGTTGGCATCCACCGCGCGCCCGCCCTCATGGGCAGCCACAGAGATGCCGCCTCCCATGTGACAGATAATCAGGTTCAGATCTTCGTACTTGCGTCCAATCTCATTGGCAAAGCGTCGGGCGATGGCACGTTGGTTCAGGGCGTGCCAGATGCAAATGCGTGGCATCTGAGGCGAGCCGCTGATGCGGGCATAGTCGTTCAGCTCGTCCACCACCCCTGGGTCGGCGATGAAGCTGCGGCAGTTGGGAATCTCCTGCGCTATCTCGTGGGCAATGATGCATCCGAGGTCACAGGCGTGTTTGTGGATGGCCTGCCGGACATCCTCCAGCATCTGCTGGTTAATTTCGTACACACCCCCCTCCAAGGGTTTGGCTAAACCGCCTCGTCCGATGACAGCCTTGAATTCGAAGGGTATGTCCATGCGACGCAGTTCGTCAATGACTATTTGTTTGCGGAACTGGAACTGGTCGGTTACCTCCTCAAACTGGTTCAGTTCCTCGGCTGTATGTGCAATGCTACGGAGCATTATGGGCTTGGCGTCGTCATAGACGGCAATCTTGGTCGATGTTGACCCTGGATTGATGACTAATATGAGCATAATCTATTGTTTGCTTGTAACTGCTGCCAGAGCGAGACTGTAGAACTTGCACAGCTTACTGTCGCTGCGCGAGGGAAGCACCACGGGAACCATTGCCCCTTGCAGCATGCCGGCAGTCTCCACTCCTAAGAAAAGCGTAATCGACTTATAGAATACGTTGGCCGCTTCGATGTCAGGGAAAACCAGCGCATCGGCCAACCCCTCAATGGGTGACTGAATGCCCTTGATGCGCATACTCTCGGGGCTAACCGATGTTTTCAGATCGAGCGGACCGTCAATGATACATGGACCGAAGACACCCTCTTCGCCCATTCTCACAATATCTTTGTAGCCGGGGGTGAATGGGAAATACTTCTCGTTCACCTTCTCCGTGCAATGGATGAGTGACACGCGCGGCTCACGGATGCCAAACGAATGGCACACGCTGGTGATGTATCTCACCTGTTCGATGCGCTGTGCTTGCGTAGGGTAGGGAATCACGGCTGAGTCGCTGAAGAAGAGCAGTCGGTCAAGTTCAGGAAGACGAGCCGCTGTGACATGCGTGAGCACACGACCTTTCGGCAGAATCCCTTTCTCCTTGTGTAGGACAACGTGAAGCAGGTTGTCGGTGTTGATCATTCCCTTCATCAGAATGTCTGCTTCTCCCGATTTTACCAGCTCCACCGCCCGCCTTGCCGCCTCGTCGCGGTCTTGCGCCTCCACAAATTCAATGTGTTCCCTGAAATGCATAAGCCGCTGGTTTTGCTCTACCTCGTGACGGCACCCTACGAACACCACATCTACGAAGCCAACATCCAGCGCGCGCTCCAACGATACCTGTGAATAGGCATCCTCAGCCCACACAACAGCAACCCGCCTGCGCTTCTGACGCTGTGCCAGATGAATGACCATGTCTTCAAAACTGCGTATGATTTCCATAATGTTGATTGTCGATTTTCTCTATTTTTGCCCCAAAGTTACAATTTTTCCATGATATAATCATCACTTTTCTCCTAAAAAATCATTCTGGCGGACCTACTCGTGATGATAGGGCTCTCCCTTGATGATGGTGCAGGCACGATAGAGTTGCTCGATGAAGACGAGGCGAACCATTTGGTGGGAAAAGGTCATGGGCGATAGTGAAAGTTGTTCGTTGGCACGCTGATAGACGGCAGGCGAGAAACCATAGGGACCCCCAATAACGAAAACGAGGCGGCGGGCTGTGTTATACTTGCGCTCCATCCATTCGGCAAACTCGATACTGCGTAACTGCTTTCCATGTTCATCGAGCAGAACAACGGTGTCTGTGGGTTGCAGTCGTTGCAGGATGAGCTCTCCCTCGCGTTCCTTCTGTTGTTGTTCGCTGAGTGTCTTGGTGTTTTTCAGTTCGGGGATGGTGGTGACGGCGAAGGGCATGTAGTGACCGATGCGCTCAACGTAGTCGTTGATGCATGCGATGAAGTGCTTGTTAACTGTTTTCCCAACGAGGACCAGTTCGGTTTTCATTGGTAATCCTCCTTTCGGTTAGGGTTCATGGGAAACCATCCTTTTTGGACGCGTTTCCGTTGTTCAAAGAGTTCTCCGATGCTCCAAAGGAATGATGCACCGAGGACACCGATGACCGATGACCAGAAGATGTCGGCTATGAAGAGCGCGACAATGATGCTACCTATTCCCGCGATGAGAAACAACCACCAGTAGCGGGTGCCGGTATAGTACTCGGTTTTGATGACCACAGGGTGGAAGATGCCAATGGTCAGAAATGTACAGATGGCAATGAGAATGCCTGTGTAGTTCAGTTCGCAATTCATTGTTGAGAATTGATTGGTAAGGGGTAAATGAATTTTTGCTTGCAAAATTAAAAAAAAAGAATGAAACTTGCCATGTGTTTCAACAAAAATGATTATCTTTGCCGAAGTATACCAAAAAATACATTAATCAAATAAGGAATATGGAAAACAAGGAATTGATTGCCCAGTGTGAGGAACGTGCCCGCCAGTGGCTGAGCCCGTCGTTTGACGAGGAAACCCGCAATGCCGTTCAGGCAATGTTGGACAATGAGGACAAGTCGGAACTGATTGATTCATTCTATCGCGATTTGGAGTTTGGAACAGGTGGTTTACGTGGCATCATGGGTGCCGGTACCAACCGTATGAATAAGTACATTGTTGGTATGGCTACACAGGGCTTTGCCAACTATATCCTGAAAGCATTCCCAGGCAAGCAGTGCTCGGTGGTGGTGGGTCATGACTGCCGCAACAACGGTCGTATGTTTGCTGAGACTGTTGCCAACATTTTCTCTGCCAACGGCATCAAAGTATATCTGTTTGAGAGCCTGCGTCCTACGCCGGAGATTTCCTTTGCTATCCGTCATTTGGGTTGCCAAGCAGGTGTGAATGTTACTGCATCCCACAACCCCAGGGAGTATAATGGCTACAAGGCCTACTGGGACGATGGTGCTCAGGTATTGGCTCCGCACGATGTGGGCATCATTGCCGAGGTGAACAAGGTTTCCATTGATGATGTGAAGTTCGAAGGAAACAAGGAATTGATCATCCCGATTGGTGGAGAGATGGACTGGGATTACATCCAGGCTGTGAAAGAAGCTATGGTGGATCAGGAGGTTATCCTGCGCAATAAGGATCTGAACATCGTCTATTCGCCGATGCATGGAACGGGTAGAGTTATCATTCCTATGGCACTGCGCTCATGGGGCTTCCAGAACATCCACGTAGTACCCGAGCAGATGGTTATCGATGGCAACTTCCCCACTGTTGTCAGCCCTAATCCAGAGAATGCTGAGGCTATGACGCTGGGCATGAAGCTTGGTACGAAACTCAATGCCGACCTGGTGATAGCATCAGATCCCGATGCCGACCGTCTTGCCATTGTTTGCCGCAACGCCAAGGGAGAATGGGAGATTATCAACGGAAACCAGACCTGTATGATGTTCTGCTGGTATATCATTGCCAACAAGAAGAAACTCGGTCAGCTGAAGGGCAACGAGTTCCTTGTCAAAACCATCGTTACAACGGAGGTTATCCGCAAGATTGCCGAGAAGAACGGTGTGGAGCTTCGCGACTGCTACACAGGTTTTAAGTGGATTGCCAACGAGATTCGCGAGAGCGAAGGTGTGAAGAAGTATATCGGTGGCGGTGAGGAGAGTTTCGGATTCCTTCCATTCGACAAGGTGCGTGATAAGGACTCCCCAGCCAGCATCTGTCTGATTTGTGAAATTGCTGCTTGGGCAAAGGACAATGGAAAGACACTCTACGACCTGTTGATGGATATCTACGTGGAATATGGCTTCTCATATGAGTACACCATCAACGTGGTTCGCCCAGGAAAGACTGGTGCTGATGAGATTAAGCAGATGATGGAGAACTTCCGCAAGAACCCGCCGACAAACATTGGTGGCTCGGAGATAGCTTTTGTGCGCGACTGGTCGGTGCTGGAGCAGACAAATGCCGACGGCTCCAAGGAGAAACTTGTGCAGCCCGCCACGAGCAACGTGCTGCAGTGGTTCTGCACAGATGGTACCAAGGTCAGTGTTCGTCCTTCTGGAACTGAGCCGAAAATCAAGTTCTATCTTGAGATAAAGGATCCTTCCATGAAGTCTGCCGACTGCTATGAGCGTTGCCTCAATGGTGCCAAGGCCAAGGTTGAGGAAATCAAGAAGAGTCTTGGGCTTGATTAATCTTTAGTGGATCATATTTAGTAAAGAGTGGATAGTTTTGATTACTCACACAATTGGAAAGGGTAATCACTACTATTCACTCTTTATGTTCACTTCTCACTCCTCACCCCTCTCTCCTCACCCCTCTCTCCTCACCCCTCTCTCCTCTTTCCTCTTTCCTCACTCCTCACTCCTCACTCCTCTCTATGGCCCGTGCAACGGTATAGGCGGTTGTCCATGCTGCTTGAAAGTTGAAACCACCGGTTATGCCATCGATGTCGAGAACCTCTCCGGCAAAGAATAATCCAGGACGTGTCTTGCATTCCAACGTGTTACTATCGACGCTGGTCAGCGACACACCTCCACAGGTGACAAATTCTTCCTTGAAAGCAGCGCGCCCTTCAATGGAATAGGAATCGTTGCTGAGCACATTGACCAGCTGATTGAAATCTTTCTTTCCTAATGAACACCAGCGAGCGTTGGCCTTTTCTCCGATAGCCTTCGTTGCCAAATACTCCCATAGTCTTGCCGGCAGGTTGAAAGGGCGCATCGTGGTGACGAGTTTCTGCGGATGGAAGTCGGCCATCTCCTGTAGGGAATCCCTTATTTCTTGGTCTGTGCTGTTGCTCCAGTTGACAGCCAAGGGCATCCGATAGTTGTTGTCATGCAACACCCGCGCCGCATAGCTGGATAGTTTCAGTATGGCGGGGCCACTCATTCCCCAATGGGTGATGAGCAAGGTGCCGCTTGCGCGCAATTTGGTTCCAGCTATCATTGCGGTGACATCCTCAATAACGGTTCCCATCAGTTGGCGCAGTTGCTCGTCAACAATGTTGAAAGTGAAAAGCGAGGGTATAGGCTCTACAATTTCTATGCCTGTGGACATTAACCATCGGAAACTTTCTTTTCGAGGAGAACCGCCTGTTGTGACAGCTATATAGTCGTATTCCTTAAGTAATTCCAACTCGTTAATAACCACACCGCAATGAATGTTTACATGAAGCGATTCTGCAAGCCTGAGAAAGCAATTGATAATGGCATGGGAGTCTTGTGCTGCGGGAAATACACACTCATCGTCTTGTGTTACCAAGGGAACCCCTCGATGCTCGAACCATTCGTAGGCAGCACGATGGTCGAAACCTTTGAAAAGTCTTTTCAGAAGCCGGTGACCACGCGGATAGACATGACTTAGGTCGCGCACCTTTAGAAATGAATTGGTGCAATTACATCTACCTCCACCAGAAATCTCCACCTTCTTTAAAACTCGGCTACTTCGTTCGAAAATGGTTACTTCCATCTCAGGCATCATCTCTTTCAGGTTGATAGCGAGGAAAAAACCAGCCGCACCTCCTCCAACGATAGCCGTCTTCATGTATTTAGTCCTTTCCATTGCTCAATCGCTTTTTTCGTCTTGTTGCTCCCAATGGCATATAGGCGTCCAAATTTGTCGAAGTCGAATGTGTTGTAGCGGTTCATAGGAATCTCTACGAGCAAATCGGGTGGTGTCAGTTTTACGGCAAGCTGTGCATTGTGGTTGATCATGATGGAGATAGAACGGTTCAAGAGCGTGTAATAGTTCATGTCGGCATTGTCAGGCAGCAGCTTATTGATGAACGACATGACACGCGACTTCTCGCTTTGTTCTTTGAGCATCTTCTTCAGTTCCAGTTGGCCGCGATAGTCGTGCCCGCTTACGTTGATACCAACGAGCAGGTCGTCATTTTTCCGTTTCACTCGGTTCAGGGGTAGGGGATTGACCAGTCCGCCGTCGATAAGGATGCGCTCTCCGCTATGAACGGGGTTGAAGAACAAGGGAAGGGAAATGGAAGCTCGAATGGCTTCGTAGAGACTTCCTTCCGTGAAGACGACTTCTGTTCCTGTGACGGCATCCGTGGCAATAGCGGTGTAGGGAATGGGCAGGTCTTCAATGTTGATGTCAGGAACAACCTCCATCATGGCACTAATGATGCGGTCGCCCTTCATCAGGTGGTTGAGGCTGAGCGAGAAATCCATCAGGGAGATAACCTTTCGCCGATCCATTGTCTGCATCCAGGCCTTGAAGTCTTCCAGTCGCCCTGCGGCATACATTCCTCCGACAAGTGCGCCCATAGACGTGCCTGCAACCGAGGTGATGCGATAGTTGTGAGCCAGCAGTTGGTCAATAGCTCCGATGTGGGCCAATCCCCTTGCCCCACCCGTTGACAGCACCAATGCCACGTCACGATTTTCTTTTTTATTCTTGTCTTTCAGCCAGTCGAATAAAGCCATGTTTTTTTACCAAATTATCTTCTTGTTGAATTTGAAAGCACAAATATAGACAAAAATCTCGGATTAATGTCTTTGAATGATGAGAAATAAGTTGTCAAAATGTTTGTTTTTTGTTTTTTTTTGTAATTTTGCAACCATAATAATTAAAATATGTGTCTATGATGTATTTAAAGTACCGTTTGGTAGTCATGAACTTCCTGGAGTTTGCTGTCTGGGGAGCTTACCTCACATGTATGGGTAACTATCTGGGAAGTGCCGGTTTGGGTGCCCAGATTTCCTGGTTCTATGCCATTCAGGGTGTGGTGTCAATCTTCATGCCGACATTGATGGGCATTGTTGCTGACAAGTTTATTCAGCCTCAGCGTCTGTTGGGCTTGTGCCATTTGGCAGCAGGTATTGCGATGCTGGGCTGTTGGTATATCGGCTATTCCACAGGCTTCGGCAATGAAATTGCAAACAAGTCACTCTTTATTGCCGTATATTCGCTGAGTGTGGCGTTCTTCATGCCTACAATAGCACTTGCCAATACGGTTGCCTTTACGAACCTGAAAGACAATGGGTTCGATACGGTGAAGGACTTTCCGCCTATCCGTGTGATGGGCACCGTAGGCTTTATCGCTACCATGTGGTTCGTCAACTGTGCGGCGTGGGATGAGAATGGCTTCGCGTTTACATTGGCTGAGAATGCCTATAAGTTCCAGTACACTTATATGCAGTTCTTTGTATCGGGTGTGTTGAGTATTCTGCTTTTTGCTTATAGCTTGACTCTTCCGCAATGTAAGTTGGTGGAGAAAAAGTCGGCATCTCTTGTGGATTCGTTAGGATTGAATGCTTTCCGTCTGTTCCGCGAGAAGCGTATGGCATTGTTTTTCATTTTCTCTGCTCTGCTGGGAATGATGCTGCAGGTCACCAATGGCTTTGCCGGACCGTTCATTACCAGTTTCAGAGGAAGTGCCGATCCCGCTATTGCCACGTCCTTTGCAGCCAATAATGCCACCTTGCTCACTTCCATTTCTCAGGTGAGTGAAGCACTATGCATTTTGATGATTCCTTTCTTCCTGAAGCGTTATGGTATCAAGGTTGTCATGGTGATGTCTATGTTTGCCTGGGTGTTCCGCTTCGGCTTCTTTGGCTTGGGCAATCCAGCAATGCCTGGCGTACTGCTCTTCGTGCTTTCATGTATAGTATATGGTGTGGCATTCGATTTCTTCAATGTCTCGGGCGGTATCTTTGTTGATCAGGAATGCGACCCCTCCATCAAGGCCTCCGCACAGGGACTGTTTATGCTGATGACCAATGGCTTGGGAGCTACAATCGGAACGCTGGCTGCTGGTGAGATTGTCAACCACTATTGTCAGTGGCAGGATGGCTACCTCGTTGGCGAATGGCAGACCTGCTGGTTTATCTTTGCTTCCTTCGGATTGGTAGTCGGCGTGCTCTTTGCTTTGGTGTTCAATCCGAAAAAGGCATAGCATGAGCGATGAAAGAGGCTCGCTACTTTTATGTCCCCCTTGCGGCCGAATTAACGGAACTTCCTGTTGATGAGGCGGCGCATGCTTTGCGTGTGCTACGCTTGTCGAGTGGTGACGAGATGTTTCTGATGGACGGTGCTGGAACGTTCTATCGTGCTATTGTCACGATGACCAGTTCCAAGCATTGTCTATACGAGATAACGGAACGCATGCCGCAACAGAAAGGATGGAATGGTCACATTCATTTGGCCATCGCTCCTACGAAGATGATGGAGCGAATGGAGTGGATGGCAGAGAAGGCAACGGAAGTGGGCTTTGACGAGATCTCCTTTCTTAAATGTAAGTTCTCCGAGCGCAAGACGCTGCGCGAAGACCGGATAGAGAAGATTGTTGTATCAGCGGTGAAGCAAAGCCGGAAGGCTTGGATGCCGTTGGTTCATCCGCTTACAGACTTCCGCCTGTTTGTCGAGACACCCCGTAAAGGACACAAATATATTGCTCATTGCTATGATGAGATCACCAAGAAAGACCTGTTTGAGGACTTGAAAACTCTGCCTGTTGATGAAGAGATAACGGTGATGGTTGGTCCAGAGGGTGACTTTTCTATCGACGAGGTGCGATTGGCGATGGAGCACGGATATGAGTCCGTCAGCCTTGGAAGTGCACGTCTGCGAACAGAGACGGCAGGACTCTCGGCTGTGATGATGGCCCAATTGGTAAAAAGATGATTGTTTCAGAACATGAGAACATTTTTATTGAAGATGCAGGGCATAGCATGGTTGGCTGTGTCGCTGTGGTTGTTGAGTGCTTGCTCGAATGACGACTATCGGAATGCCATACCCCATGAGTGTACGGCCCTGGTTTCTGTTAATATGAGTCAGCAGTTTGGAAAGCATGAGCTGCCTCTTCCCAAAGTCTTGCTCAAGTTGTCCTCGATTGAAGAAGCCGGCTTGGATCTGAGCGAAAACGCATACCTTTTTGAGACCACAGACGGAACGCTGGGAATGTGTTTGAAGATGTCCGATGCCGATCAGTTTTCAACGGTATTGAGTCAACTGTCGAAAATAGGAATATGCGAGAAGCCCAGTGAACGTCGAGGCTATCGCTTTACGTTGATGGCCGACTCGTGGGTGGCTGGCTATAGCGATGCGGCATTGCTCCTGATGGGACCTGTTGCCAAAGACGGTGTGTTGGATATGCAAAACCGAATGGTGCGTTTCCTGGCACAGGAAGAGAAACAGGGCATACTCGATACCCGCATATACGAAAAGCTTCAGGCAATGGATGGAGCAATGGGTGTTGTGGCACAAGTGCAGGTGCTCCCTGAGCAGTTGCAGCCGCTTTTCATGTTGGGTACACCCAAGGGGGCAGATGCCTCTCAGGTGTATGTGTCGGCTCGAATGGCGTTGCACGATGGTATGCTGTTGATCGATGGAGAGCCCTTCTCTTTCAATAAGTCTGTTGATGCGTACCTGCAGGAAAGTGCCAAGCTCTATCGCCCCGTTCAGGGACGCTATCTTCCCCTGTTGGACGAAGCAGCCGTGATGTCGATGCTGGTGAATGTTCCAGGAAAAGACTATTTGCAAGTGTTACAGTCAAATCGCAGCATACAGTCGCTCTTAGCCGGCATCAATACTGCGATTGATATGGATAACATCTTGCGGAGCGTTGATGGAGAGATGCTTCTTCAGATGTTATGTGGTCAACGTGGTGAGTGGCAGATGGCTTTGAATGCAGAACTGGCACATACGGATTGGGTGCGTGATGTGCCTTATTGGAAACAGTCGTGTCCTCAGGGTACCCGTATTGAGGATTGGAAGAAAAACGCCTGGCACTTTTCCAATGGCGAGGAATTTTATTACTTCGGTGTTGCACCAGACAAGCAGTTCTTTTGTGGCTCCGATGAGTCAGGTATGAAGGCATTGCTGAATGGTGCGACAGAAACTCGCCCGATGCCCCCGTCACTCTCTCAAGAATTGAAAGGACACCGTCTTGTGATGTTCCTAAATTTAAAGGCTTTGACTCAGAAACAGGAGCAGTCGGCGGTTGTCAGTACCATATTGGGAAAGGTATTGGGCGATGTCAGATATGTAGTTTATCGAATGAAATGAATACAATCAGTTTTCAACGTGTTCTTCCCCACGTGTTTGCCCAGGCTCAGGAACTTGAGTCGGAGGTGTGGAGTCGTGAGCTGACCCTTGAGAAGGGGCATCTCTATCTCTTGGAAGCCTCCAGCGGTAAGGGTAAGAGCACTTTTTGCAGTTATATAGCCGGCTATCGGCACGACTTCAGCGGTGACCTTCTCTTCGATCATCAGAGCGTCTCTCAATATTCGGTTCGCCAATGGGTGGATGTGCGCCGCTCACAGATCAGTTTGCTTTTCCAGGAGTTGCGTTTGTTTCCAGAACTGACAGCACTTGAGAATGTGGAGATTAAGAACCAGTTGACCCATTGGAGGACGCGTCGGCAAATCTTGGAGTGCTTTGAGGAGTTGCAAATAGCAGACAAGGCCGACCAGAAGGTGGGACGAATGTCGTTTGGCCAACAGCAGCGTGTTGCCCTGATTCGCGCCTTGATGCAGCCGTTTGATTTTCTTTTGGCAGATGAACCTATCAGTCACCTTGACGATGCAAATGCGCATGTGATGGGGAATCTGATGATGCGCGAGGCCCAGCAGCAGGGTGCTGCCGTTATCGTTACGAGTATTGGAAAACACATGAATCTCCCTTACGAAAAAATCATCAAGCTATGAGACTTGTTTGGAAGCTGCTTCGTCAGCATATCAGCATACCCCAGTTCTTGGGCTTTTTCTTAGCCAATCTCTTTGGTATGTTCATCGTCTTACTGGGTTATCAGTTCTATTGCGACGTGATGCCGGTCTTTACTGCGGAGGACGGGTTTATGAAGGCCGACTACCTGATTGTGAACAAGAAGATAGGAGCGGGCGATGCCATCAGTGGCAGAACCCATTTGTTCAGCAGCGACGAGATGGATGAGTTGTCAGCCCAACCGTTTGTCAAGAGGCTGGGGTGGTTTACATCCGCAGAATACAAGATTGATGCCTCGATGGGTATCAATGGGACAAAGATTCTCAATTCCGAGTTGCCTATTGAGAGTGTGCCCGACGGTTTCGTTGATGTTCAGCTGAAGGATTGGAAGTGGAGTGAGGGTGATGCCCAGGTGCCCATCATCCTGCCGCGTAGTTACATCACGATGTATAACTTCGGCTTTGCCCAGAGCCATTCACTGCCCAAGATCAGCGAGGGGCTGGCGGGCATGATCGAGTTCGACCTCTTCTTGCGTGGTAAGGGTAAGGAACAACATTTCATAGGGTGTGTCATCGGGTTCTCAAGTCGTTTGAACACCATTTTGGTTCCCCAGTCGTGTTT
>JAFSWU010000133.1 GCA_017444365.1 Prevotella sp. | reverse complement strand
GCTGGCAGCAAGTACACCACCACCGCCCAGCTGTTTGGTGGCGAGCCGGATAAGGACGGAAAGCCCACGAAAGCACTGCATACCTACACCATCATCAATGCTATCAGAGACAAGAACGTGTTGAAATTCCATGTGGACTACAATCGCACCATGCGGATGAAGGACGATGTGGAGCGCAAACAGGTGTGGGGCATTGATACGGAAGAGGCCCTGCACAATCCTCAGCGCATCAGCATCGTGACACGCTACATCATTGAGCACTTTGCAGAAAAGACGAAGCAGGCAGCAGATGCCTACTCGATGAGCAAACTCGTGAATGTGGAGGAGGTCATCAAGAAAGGCCGCAAGGCAGAGGAAGAGAAGCAGAAGGTGAAGACTCGCGGCTTTAACAGTATCTTTGCCGTTGACTCAGTGAAGGCAGCCATTCTCTATTATAATGAGTTCAAGAAGCAATTAGGCGACAATCCCGCCTTGCGCATTGCCACCATCTACACCTATAACGCCAACGAGGCAGAAGTGGACGAATGGGGCTTTGAGGGCGACGAGAATCCTGAGGACGTTGGAACGCCACCCGACACGCAGAGCCGCGATGCCTTGGAGCAGGCCATCAAGGATTATAATAAGGTGTTTGGTACCAGCTACTCGACTGACGGCGACTCGTTCCAGTCGTATTATAAGGACGTGTCGCTCAGGATGAAGAACAAGGAGATAGACCTGCTGATAGTGGTGGGCATGTTCCTGACGGGCTTCGACGCGAAGACGCTGAACACGCTTTGGGTTGACAAGAACCTGAAGCTGCACGGACTGCTGCAGGCCTACTCGCGCACGAACCGCATACTGAACGCCGTCAAGAACTGCGGCAACATCGTCTGTTTCCGTAACCTTGAAGAGGCGACCAACAAGAGCCTGGCCATCTTTGGCGACGAGAATGCCTCGGGGCTGGTGTTCCTGAAATCGTTCGAGGACTATTACAGCAAAGGATATGAGGATGACCGGGGAAAGTGGCATCAGCCCTATACGGAGCTTATCAGCCGACTGCTGAATGAGTTCCCCGTTGAGGGAATGGCCAGCAAACTCGATGAAGAGCAGAAGAAAGCCTTTATCCAGCTGCTGGGCGAGATACTGAGGTTGCGCAACATCCTGGCCGCTTTCGATGACTTCACGGAGGAGGCAAAGCTGGTGGACGAGATGCGTTATCAGGACTATCTGGGTTGGTACAACAAGTATTACGAGGAGTTCCGTCCCAATACGCCCAAGGGTGACAAAGAAGACATCACGGATGACATCGTCTTCGAGATGGAGCTGGTGAGGCAGGTGCAAATCAACATCCGCTACATCCTGCAGCTGGTGCAGCAATATCACGACACGAACTGCGAGGACAAGGAGATCATCGTGAAGATACGCAAGCAGATGGATGCCAGCCCGGATATGCGCGACAAACGCGACCTCATTGAGAAGTTCATTGAGCAGATGACTCCGGAAAGCGGCTCAGATGTGGGTGATGAATGGGAGCAATACGTGGAGCATGAAAAGCGGCTGCAGTTAGATGCTATTATAGCAGAGGAACAACTGAAACCTGCGGAAGCCTACAAATTTATGGCACGTGCTTTTGCCGACGGCTACGTGACTGAGACAGGCACTGGCATTGCCAAGATTTTGCCGCCATTGAACCCATTCCTGCCGCAAAGCAATGAGAAGAAGCAGACGGTGATAGAAAAACTGAAAAAATATCTGCAAAGGTTCCTTGGTACTTCAGAATCGGCTTCCCTCATTCTGCCAAAGCCAAAGAAAACGAAGATGGCCGATGGGATACGCATCATTCCGCAAGGCTCTATGCTGGATGATGTGGAGAATGATGACGAGGTACGCTGCTTGGTGCATAACATGATGGAATTGTATGAGGGTACTACAATCATGAATATTGTTGTAGAATGTCAAAAAGCATTCCAAGAGCGCTACTTCAGCATGAAGACTAACGACTGGCGGCATCTATTGCGTGATTATATTAGAAAAGTAACGGAACGCCCCAGCCTTCAAGAAACCGAAGTGTTCAGGTACATTATGGCTGGATAACAGACTTATATATCGTCAGGCACTTGGCATGTTTGAGAAATTACGAGAACAGAGCGTATTGGTGAGTGAAAATGAAAAAATGGTGGCTGGAAGTCCGAAAACCTCCAGCCACCATTGTTGCTGTTATCCTGAATAATACCTTGTTACTCAGCCTTCTTGCCGAACTGGCGGATGGGCTTGGCTGGGGTTGCAGCAGTGCTGTCAGCACCTTCTCCGCGAGTCTCGCGAGAGTAGTAGTAATCGTCGCACCAGGCATCGTAGCCCCAATTGTTGTAGTTGTCCCAGTTGGGCGACGAGGTGTGGAATAGATTGAAGTACACATCGTTGTCACCATCGGCGATATAGCCAGAGAAGCGGGAGTCGGTCAGATGGTAGTCGGCAATGACCACAGAGGTGTCGTCTTCGCGGAAGTGAATGTAGATGTTGCCGTTGTCAACGCGCCAGCTGATGTGGTTGGCCACATAGTCCCAAGGTGCGCCGCTGTAGTAATCGACCCAGTAGCCTGAGCCCTTGGTGAAGCGGAAGGGGTCGATGTCGAAAGTAATCTCTGTGTGGGTGGCGTAGTAGTCGCGGCCATCGTAGTAAGATGACACGTACATATTGCCACTCCAGGTTCCTTCGAGGTTGTCAGCGATGTATTCGTCCTCGCAAGCGGTGAATGTGAGACCCATCAGGGCCATCAGCATCATGGTGTATATCTTATTCATAGTCGTAATTGTTTTATGGTGATACATTCTGTTTGTTATTTCTGATGCAAAGATATGGCTTTTCGGAATACGTTGCAAGGGAAAAACTATAAAGTAACGGGGGGAATACTACATAACCGCATAGGGGAATCCCTACGCAATCTTAAATTTCTGTAGTGTTTGTGATGGCGTTTTGTTGATTTTAACTATCAATAGTTTGTTCCTTTGCTTTTTTTTTGTATCTTTGCGCCTATTAACACAATGTATTTATGCTAAGGAAAATCAGAACTATACTGGCGGCGGCGGTGCTGATTGGCATCACGTTGCTGTTCCTTGACTTTACGGGGACCCTGCACCACTGGCTGGGCTGGTTGGCGAAGATCCAGCTGCTACCGGCCGTGATGGCACTGAACGTGGTGGTTATCGTTGCCCTCGTGGTACTGACACTGGTGCTGGGACGTATCTACTGTTCGGTCATCTGTCCGTTGGGCATCCTGCAGGATGTGCTGGCGAGGTTCCGTCGGAAGAAGAACAAGTACTCGTATTCTAAGGAAGTGCGCTGGCTGCGTTATCCCGTGCTGGCGGTGTTTATCGTGGCATTGTTGGCCGGCGTGGGCGCACTATTTCAGCTGCTGGCACCATACAGTGCCTTTGGGCGCATTGCGACGATGGTTCTGCAGCCGTTGTGGATGCTGGGTAACAATGTGCTGGGCTTCTTGGCCGAGCGGGCCGACAGTTATGCTTTCTACACGGTTGATGTGTGGATGAAGTCGCTGCCGGTGTTCATCGTCGCCTTCGTGACGTTGGTGGTGCTGATGGTGCTGGCCTGGCGCGGCGGGCGTACCTATTGTAACACGATTTGTCCGGTGGGTACGGCACTGTCCTTCCTGGCCCGCTTCTCGTGGCTGAAGATACGGTTCGACGAGGAGAAGTGCAAGAATTGCTCGATGTGCTCAAGGAACTGTAAGGCGGCCTGCATCGACTATAAGACGCATACGGTGGACTATTCGCGCTGTGTGGTCTGCGGCAACTGCATCGACAGTTGTAAGTTTGGGGCATTGAAGTTTAAAGCCTCCCCAAGCCCCTCCAAAGGAGGGGATGTTCAGATACCTAACAAGCCTCTGTCTGCCTCTTCAAGTAACCAGACACCCCCTCCTTCGGAGGGGCGTGGGGAGGCTTCCCGCCGCTCGTTCCTCATTGGCACTGCTCTTGTGACTACGGCTGCGCTGGCTCAGAAGAAGGAGAAGTTGATGGATGGCGGACTGGCCGAGATAG
>JAFSWU010000132.1 GCA_017444365.1 Prevotella sp. | reverse complement strand
TTCTTGCGACCGCGGGCAGCCCACTCGTCAACATGCTCCGCCATAGGCGAAGACGGGGTGATGGGGTAGATAGCAGCTACCTCCGAGAACATATAGCTCACGTGAGCCGCAGCCTCGTTACCATCACAGGTGATAAATTTCTTTTCTTTTGCCATTGTTGTTTAATAATATAAAGTGAAAAAAATAATTAATTTCTTGTTCCACATTCCTCATTCCTCATTCCACATATATTAATATAGAAATCCCAAGAGCCAAAGCGGTATTTGGTTGTCTTTTCCAATCTCGGTGTTGTAGCGCGCATATATGGTGTCGGGGCTCATTCGAAGTTTCTGTTCGCTCTTGGCATCGCAAATGCGGAACTTCTTGTTGCCGTCCACGATGTAGAAGTGGTCTTTGTTGGCTTGGTTGACCGTATGGTCTTTCCACATCGAATTCACGAAGAAGGTCTCCATTGCGTCTTGCTTATCGACGGTGTTTGGATAGATGGCATACATCAGGTTGGAATTGTGCATCATAACCTTCGAAGGTTTCTTGGGGAAGTCTTCACCCACAGGATAGATCATGTTGATGAGTCGTGCGTCTGCCAGGTACTTGATGTAGTTCATCACCGTGGCGCGGCTCGTTTCAATGTCTATTGCATGCTGACTGATGTTGGGGGCTTTCGGACCGCCAACTGCCAGTTGGTAAAAAAGTTTCTTGATTTTCGTGAGGTATTTCAGTTCAATCTGCTTGATGAGCAGAATATCAACCTCGGTCATCATGTTCATGGTTTTCAGCAGGTTCTCAGAGAAGTTACGTTGTTCTAAGAAGAATGGATAGAAGCCATGATGAATATAGTCTTGGAAGTAAAGTTGCGGTCGTGCTTGGGGTAGAATATACTTGATGATGTGTTCATGATTGCTGAGAATCTCTTCGAGGGAGTATGCTCGAAAGTTGGTTCCTGTTTTCAGGTTCAGGAATTCGCGGAACGAAAATCCCCTGAGGTTATAGCTCTTCACAATGCCGTTCAGTTCGGGATTCTCCTCTTTCAACCGCATCACGCTTGAACCTGTGAACACAACTTTCAATTGTGGATAGAGATCGTAGCATTTGCGCAGCTCGCTGCTCCAGTTGGGCTGTTTGAACACTTGGTCGATTAGCAGCACGCGCCCGCCATGTCTGACGAAGTCGCCCGCAAAGTCGGCAATGCCTCTTTCTTGAAAGTAGAAATTGTTCATGTTAATATACAGGCATTGACGATCTTTCGTGTCGAAATTTTCCTTGGCGTACTGCAGAAGGAATGTGGTCTTTCCCACGCCACGCGTACCCTTGATGCCTATCATCCGGTCATTCCAACATATCTCGTCCATCAGGTTACGACGGACAGGAGCATGTACATGCTCTACCAGATACGTATGTGTGCGAAAGAATGCTTCCATGACTATTGTTTAGAAATCTGTTTCAATAAAATCGATTTGCAAAGATAATACTTATTTCCTAAATTGCAAAGCAGAGTTTACAAAATCTTTTCTTTTTACCTTTTTTTTTATCTTTCATCCCTCTGCCTTCATCCTTTTTTATTACCTTTGCGGCATGAAATTGCATTTGTTCAATCCTGAGCACGACATCGCATTGGCTATGAATCTCGTGCCTTTCACGCCTCCTCATGCTGCTCGTGAGCTGCGTGCCAACCTTGGTTTCATTCCTGCGCTGTGGGCATCCGACGGCGATGTGGTGTTGGTGGATGATGTGGAAGGGGCGATGGAGCAAGTAAGGCATCTACGCCCGTATGTCGCCGATGTGCTTTTCCTGACGTTGAGAGACCTGCGGTCTTTCGTTACTGAAAGTCCCGTTTTTTCCGTAGATGTATGGGGGTGGGACAAGGCCTCCGTTCACCAGTTGAAGAGGGCAGGGGTGAAGGATGAGTTTCTTCCCGACGAGCATCGCCTGTCGGAGTTGCGCGAAATCAGTAGCCGCAGGTGGGCATCTGTTCATTTGCTTCCTGAGCTGTCGGCTTGGAACGATGGCTTTGTTGGCAAGGCATGGTACGTGGAATCCCTTTCCGATTTGGAAGAACGTGTGTGCAAGCTTCCTAAGTCGGTACTCAAGGCTCCGTGGAGTTGCAGCGGAAGGGGTGTGCGCTACGTTTCCAAGCCTGAAGACTGGCCGCGCAATCGCACTTGGGCACAGAACGTTATCTGTAGGCAGGGTGGCATCATGATTGAGCCATTCTATGATAAGATTATGGATTTCGGGTTAGAGTTTGGAATCAATGCCGACGGGAGCATTTGCTATCAAGGACTATCCCTTTTCAAAACCGTCAACGGGGCTTATGTCGGTAGTGTGATAGCAACGGAAGCGGAGAAGCAAAAGCTACTTTCACGCTATGTTGAATGGAGTAATATGCAGGGCCTTATCTCTTTGACAACGAGTCTGTTGCGCAAAAACATTCAAGGGATCTATCAAGGTCCTCTTGGTTTGGATATGATGGTGGTTTCGATAGATGGAAGGCCTTGTGTGCATCCGTGTGTAGAGATGAATCTTCGTCGCACGATGGGGCATGTGGCTCTGTCGCTAAATGCCAAGGCCGACGAGCCACAACGTCTGATGCAAATCACCTATACGGACAAGTATCGACTCCGTGTCGTTAATACGAATGAGAATGTGGTCAACAACTCTATTTACTAATCGGCTTGTCTGATCGACTTGACTGATAAACTTGTTTGATTGACTTCATTCGTATTCGCTGAGTTCCAGCCAGCGCATGCTCTTTTCGTCGAGTTCTTCTTTCAACAGCGGAAGCCTCTTGCTCATCTTGGTAATTTCCTCAACAGAGACGGTACCTCCGCAGAGTGCCTCCTCAATGCGCTTCTGTTCCTCTTCCAGGGCGGCAATGTCTTTCTCCAACTGTTCAAACTCGCGTTTCTCTTTGTAGGAAAGGCGGCGACGCGTGTCGTTGCGATAGTCCTTCTTCTCTTTCTTGGGAGCGGTTGTCGTTTCTTTATCGCTTTCGCGCTCCTTCATCGTTTGCCATTCACGATACTGGGTATAGTTGCCAGGGAAGTCCTGAATGCCCCCTTCGCCCTTGAACACCAATAGGTGATCGACCACCTTGTCGGTGAAATAGCGGTCGTGGCTGACCACGATGACACATCCAGGAAAGTCTTGGAGATAGGCTTCGAGTACCTGGAGGGTCTGTATGTCGAGGTCGTTGGTGGGCTCGTCGAGAACAAGGAAGTTGGGGTTTCGCATCAGGATGGTGCAGAGATGCAGCTTGCGCTTCTCGCCTCCGCTGAGCTTATAGACGAAGTTGTGTTGCTGTTCGGGTGTAAAGAGAAAGTACTGCAGGAACTGCGAGGCTGTCATGTGTCGTCCTCGCCCCAAGTCGATATATTCGGCAATGTCCTTGATGATGTCGATCACCTTCTGGTCTTCACGGAATTGGAGTCCCTCTTGTGCGAAGTAGCCGAAGCGCACGGTCTCTCCAATGTCGAAGCGTCCGCCGTCGGGCTTTACCTCTCCTAACAGAAGCTTGATGACCGTTGACTTTCCCGTTCCGTTGCCTCCCCCGATTCCCATTTTCTCGAAGCGGGCGAAGTTGTAGTAGAAGTCCTTCAGGATGATCTTCTCATGTTGGCTTTCTGTGGCATGAAACGACTTGGAGACATACTGACATTCGAAGATTTTGCTTCCAATATATACGTTGGAGGCTTTCAGTCGCATCTGTCGTTCCTCGATTCGTTGCTTAGCAACCTTCTCCAGTTCATAGAAAGCTTCCTCGCGATAACGCGCCTTGTGGCCGCGTGCCTGTGGCATCCGCCGCATCCACTCCAACTCGGTGCGGTAGAGATTGTTGGCTCTTGCTACTTCGGCACGCAGGTTATCTATTCGTTCCTGTCGCTTTTCGAGATAGTAGGCGTAGTTGCCGCGATAGGTATAGATGGTTTGGTTGTCGAGTTCGAGAATGAGGTTGCACACGCGGTCGAGGAAGAATCGGTCGTGCGTAACCATCAGTAACGTCTTGTTGCCGCGTCTGAGGAATCCCTCTAACCATTCAATCATCTCCAGGTCGAGGTGGTTGGTGGGCTCATCGAGAATTAGGAAGTCGGGCTCCGTAATCAGCACGTTGGCCAATGCCACGCGCTTCTGCTGTCCTCCACTCAGCTGTCCCATCGGCTGCTGCAGGTCTGCGATCTTCAATTGTGTAAGATTCTGCTTGGCTTTCAGCACCATTTCGGGGTCGCCCTCGTGGTTGAAGCACGCTTCGAGTACGGACTCATTGGGGTCGAACTGCGGTGATTGTTCTAAATAACCCGTCTTTAGGTCGCGTCGGAAGATAATTTCGCCCGTGTCGTAACCCTCTTTGCCGGTGAGGATAGAGAGAAGTGTTGACTTGCCCGTGCCGTTCTGTGCAATAAGCCCCACCCGTTGTCCCTCGGCAATGGAGAACGAGATGTCCTTGAACAAGATTTGTGCTCCGAAAGATTTCGTGAGGTTCTGAACGTCAATATATGGAACCGCCATGATTACTTGTCTAAGTTCTTGTTAATCTGTTCGATGTAATCCAGTACCTCATCACGGCCCGTTCTCTTCTCGGAACTGGTGATGAAGTAGGGCGGCAACTCCTCCCAACGGTCTTTGAGCGATGCCATCCATTTTTCTGCCGCACCCTTCATCTTGGTAGGAGCCAGCTTGTCAGCTTTGGTGAAGATGATGGCAAAAGGTATGCTGCTTTCGCCTAACCAGTCGATGAATTCGTGGTCGATGGCCTGAGGGTCGTGACGGATGTCAACAAGCACAAACACGTTGACCAGCTGTTCGCGCTGTAGGATGTACCCTCGTATCATGTTGTCGAGCTTCTGCCGTTCCGTCTTCGAGCGTTTGGCGAAGCCGTAGCCCGGCAGGTCAACGAGATACCACTCGTTGTTGATGATGAAGTGGTTGATCAGCAACGTCTTTCCTGGTGTTGCCGAAGTCTTCGCAAGTCCCTTGTGGTTGCAAAGCATATTGATGAGACTTGACTTGCCCACGTTGGAGCGTCCAATGAAAGCATATTCGGGTTTGGTGTCCTTGGGGCACATGCTGACCACGGGTGCTGAGACTACGTACTCAGATTTCTTGATTTCCATGATTCTTTATTTCTGTGTGCAAAGTTACGAAAAGTTGAGGGCAGTACAAAATTAATTCATTTATTTTTAATGCCGAGACGGAGGAACTTATCTAAAGTTCTTTCTTAGGAAAGCGTCCCAAGGGGCCGAGCGACGA
>JAFSWU010000131.1 GCA_017444365.1 Prevotella sp. | reverse complement strand
CTGCTCAATGTTCTTTGCTGGGCAAAGCGACCAAAGGTCGAGCGCTCGCATCCCGTGAAGTCAATCACGTTGAACAAATCTTCAATTTTATCTTCCTTCATCTTCTTTGAATTTTATGGTTATCGTTTCGGGCCGATGTTCCTTCTCATCGGCTTGCATAGCCAATTGGCTTTCTCTATACAACGACGTGCATACCACTCGTCGTCCTCATCCTTCCTGCGACCCCAGTTGGACTCCACTCCACCGCCTCCACCATAGGACTCTGCCACCGTGTTGGCAGCATCTATGTAATTGACGAACAGCAGTGCGGCAACACGTACCACATCGTCTGCGGTCTGTGCTGCACCTTCAGCTATCTCAGCCACCTGCCGCATCACGTTCTTTCTATTTTCCTCGCCATCAGCTTTCGGTCGGTGCCAAGCTCCGAAGCCTTGAAGTGCGAGTTCCCCATTCTGACGGTATAGCCCACGACCTCTCCCTTGCCGTCGCGTCTCAGCTCCGTGGCGAAGCCTTTCTGAAACATGGCATCCACATACCGTTCCCAGCTGAACCTGTCCATATTCCTGAGTGCATCCATGCAGTCACGGACTATCATGGCAACGTGCTCCCTGCGGATTTCCATCGGGTCTTTCCACCCGCGCCGCAGGTTGATGGCATCGGCAGCTGCGACGGCCCTCAGACCTATGAGCCGTGCATCGTTCATGTTGCCCATCATGTCGATGCGGTTACACAGCAGATGCAGGTGCAGGATGCTCGACTCCGAGTCACGGTGCAGTCCGGCGACGAACTGTGTGTTGGTAAGGTTCGTCGGTTTCACCTTTATATATCTTCCCGTATACTCCACATGGGCTACCTTGTCAACTTCATGGACAAACTCCCAACAGAACCTGCTCCAGTCCTCCAGGCTCCAGTTCTCGCTCTCCTCCACGGCGGGGGAAACCTCGAAGGTGATGGCCGGCTTGTCGATGGGCTTCCGTGCATACTTGTGGCGGTAGCGGTCGAGGTGCAGTTCCATCTCGCTCCACATCCCCATCGGGGGCAGACCCTCGCTGAGGTGATGCACCGCAACGAGGTCAGCGCGTTCACGCCATCCATCCACACCAGCATGAAGCGGTCGCTCTTGAACAGTCTCCTCCGCTCTTCCTGCGTCCTGCCCTGCAGGGCGTTGTGGATGCCTGTCAGCTCGGAACGCGCTGCCGCAAGGCTCATCAACGCTTTCTCCTGTCCGTCGGTCATGGGCTGGGGAGGCTCGTAGCCGAGTGCCACCTCGCGGATAAACACACTCACTTGCAGGCCGCATTGCTCTGCCAGTTTCTTGATAGCGGCATACTGGGCCGCTGTCAGTCGGACACTGATAATAATGTCCTTGTTCTGCTCCTTGGGAGCCTTTGCTTTTATATTCTTCATCCTTTATTTCTGGTTCTATAAGCTGTTGCGAGCCTGCGAGCGGACTCCCTCTCAGCAGTAATCCACAGTCCGCAGAGCGGTCGTGTATTACAATGAGCCTTCTTGACTAACCCTTCGGAAATTTCGTCTCACACGCAAGGCTTGCAACCAGCAATTTTACTACTGTTCTTGAAACTCTTATCTTCTTTCTATTTATGGTGCTTGTGCAACTTCTTCTTGGACCTCTTTCTCCTGGCATCAGTAATCTGCCGGAAGGTGTTCGTTTGGTCAGGAAATGGTTCCGAGGGTGCAGACGAGGAACTTTCGGGATATGGTGCCTCGTTTCCGCTGTCATCTGAATCGGCATCATCAGTCACTTCATCCAGTTGTCCATCCCCTGATTCATCGGAGTATTCATCCTCCTGTTCTGAAGAAAGGTCATTTACCCCTGAATAGGTATCGGCATCCCCTGGAAAAACATTCTCAAGTTCCTTTGGTGCCTTGCCATCTGGCATCGGAACTCCTTTCGTCATGCCATCGCATTGGACAGCTGGAACATCCACGTTTGAGACCTCTGTCTGGACAGCTGCACTTGAGCCTTCACCGTTGTTAGGAATAGTTGGATTTGCCATTCCCGATTCATTCTCAATAGGTGATGCATTATGTCCTGTATCATTTGTAGTGCCTGGCGCAGTACTTTCTAATTATCAATCTCGTCAAGATAGATGACCCATCGTTTGCCAGGCTTGGAGCCGGGAATTTCCCTGTTTGCGAGTTTCTGATAGATGGTCGCAAGGGGAATGTTGGTGTACTCGGCAACCTGCTCTGGCGTGACAGGGCGGTGGTAAGGTGTTTTACTCGCAAAAGCCTTTTTCAACCTCACCGAGTCACAAACTAACAATAATCAGTTTTATTCGACCTTGCAAACTGGCATTGCAACATCAAAAAAGGCTTTTTCGAGGTCACATTGTCACAAACTAATCAGAAAAAGGCTTTTTCGAGCTAACAATACGACTCGAAAAGTTCAAAAAAGCTTTTTTTGAATTCGCCGTGCCACGAACTAACCCACAAAACACAAATCCGAGCAAACAATGTGGCATTGCTTGGTCGGATTTGACTTTATTGAAACCATCGGCTTACTCAGACTACACGGGCGTAACGTCCGGCTCGGGCGGTGGCTCAGGTTCTGGCT
>JAFSWU010000130.1 GCA_017444365.1 Prevotella sp. | reverse complement strand
TTCAGAACGAGATGACCTATCCCGGTCAGGTGAAGATTACGGTCATTCGTGAAACCCGCTCTGTAGCCTATGCCAAATAAGCCGTAGCAAATTCGTGAACATATTAAAAGCGTGGCACTCTCGTAACGAAGTGCCACGCTTTTGTGATTTTATACCTTCAGCCTTTTGCCTCAGGACTGTTCTTCTATTGGAACACAACACCAACGCGTCACCTTCAGCATGACCGCCAAGCCGGGCACCTCCTTTAACAAGTAGTATTTCTTACTGGAACGCACAAGTTTGCCCGTCAGTCCACTAAGGGGCCCATATTTGACCAAAACGGGAGTGCCCTTTTTCAACTTAGCCTCATCCTCACTCATGAACTTATGGTTCACCATTTCCGGATTACACATCATCTGAAAGTCGAACATCTGCTTAGCAGGAATCTCATAATAGTCAGAGGATTCCTGATTCTTTCGATATACCGACATCTTAAATTCGGTCTCTGCTACGATGGCACGCATCTCGTTCTGTGTCATTGTCTTCTTGACGAAGACCAAGTTACCAACCACAGGTTTCAATACCTGGTGGGGATGTCCGTTCTCATCCAATACGTCTTCATAATGCATGGGAACAAAGTATTCCAACCCTTTCTCCTCAAAGAATGATTCCACATTTTTCAGGCGAAAGGAGAAAAGTCTGATGGCATACCAAGGATTATTATCTTTTGCTAACGCGTAGTTCATTACATGGTTGAATTAGGAACTGCAAAAGTATTGTTTTTTTTGCAGACCACCAAATAAAAGTACGAGTTTGTCCTCCTATCCTTGTCTAATTGCTTTTATAAATGTGTCTATTTTATCCACATCTTTGACAGCAGGTTCTGTCTCGAACCTGCTGTTCAAGTCGATTCCAGCAAACATCGGGTGACGGAACGACCTGACACGTTCCACATCTTCAGGCCCAATGCCACCGCTTAACAGAAACGGGGTAGAACCCTTGTATGCCGAAAGAACCGTCCAGTCGAACTGGTTTCCGCTTCCACCTACCAATGGGGTTTTCGCATCAAAGAGGAACATATCTACGGCTCCCTCATAGGCTTCGCATTTGTTGAGATCGGCTTCCGACTCTATGCTAATTGCCTTGATGATTTTTATATCCTTGCGGATGTCGGGGTCGAGTGTGCGCCGCAGATTCTCTATCATCACCCTACTTTCGCTGCCATTCAGCTGTACATAGTCCAATTGATAATTATAGACGCGTGTGACGATGTTCTGAGGCATGTCATCCACGAACACACCCACACGCCTGACTGCCTGCGTTCCTGATTCGTTGTCACCAGTTCTTTCCAAATGACTATAATCGGGCATCATCCCTGTCTGCGAGCTGACCATGCCCACGTAACGAGGACTTTCCGGCCAAAAGATGAACCCCAACAGATCAATGTCCAATTCTGAAACTGCGCGAATATTTTCGGCGTCACGCATTCCGCAAACTTTGATTATCATGATGTTACAAGTTATAATCGATGTAAATAGTTACTGGTATCAATGATTCTTTGTGATAAATCAGTTGCAAATATACAGAATTATCTTGAAACGTAAAAGAAATTACACACAGATATATAATAAACACCCTGAAAGAACGTTATAAAAGTAAGAGAAAGAAACTGAAATTATTTACAAAAACCCCATTGCCTATGCAGTATTCTACACACGAGGAAGCAAGACCATCTGATTTAACGCTAAACATCGTCAGGCAGATTGCCTACGCCTACAACGCCCTCAAGACGAGAGGCCAAAACAGAATGTATTGTCTGAACTAAGGAAATTGTCAAAGGAAGATATGAGTACTCTTGTTTCGCCCTCACTGCTTGCCGCCAACTTCATAGATTTGAGAAGCGACATCGAGATGATTAACCGTAGCAGCGCAGACTGGCTCCATCTGGATGTCATGGACGGCATGTTTGTTCCAAACATCTCTTTCGGTTTTCCCGTGCTCGAAGCAGTAGCCAAGGAATGCCGCAAACCGCTCGATGTACACTACATGATCATGAAGCCCGAGCGCTACATTCAGCAGACAGCCCGCTTGGGAGCCATGATGATGAACGTCCACTACGAGGCTTGCGTCCATCTACACCGCACGGTACAGGAAATCCACAATGCCGGCATGAAGGCTGGCGTGACCCTCAACCCCTCCACTCCCGTCTGTGTGCTTGAAGACATCATCGGCGACGTAGATATGGTGTTGTTGATGAGTGTGAACCCTGGGTTTGGCGGTCAGAAGTTCATTGAGAACACCATCAACAAAGTCAAACGTCTGAGAAAGCTGATTGACGAGAGCGGCAGCCGGGCCTTGATAGAGGTTGACGGCGGAGTGCAGGCAGAAACCGCCCCCCGCTTGGTCAAGGCTGGTGTTGACGTGCTGGTCAGCGGCAGCTACATCTTCAAGGCCGCAGACCCGCTGCGTACCATTGAGGAACTGAGAGAACTTCGTTAGTTAATAGTGTTTACTATAAATTATTCCAACTGCAACTGGATATTGTACTCCTTGGCCATGCGGCGCATGTTCAGCACAGCATAGCGCATGCGTCCCAAGGCAGTATTGATGCTGACGCTCGTTGCCTCGGAGATTTCCTTGAACGACATCTGCTGATAGAAGCGCATATAGACAACCTCGCGCTGCGGTGCCGGCAGGCACTCCATTATGTGCTTCACATCGTCCATTACCTGCGCATTGACATACTTGTTCTCGATATTCGAGTCGAGCAAGTCGTTGCTGCTGAGGTTTGAAAGGTCGTTGCCCTCGCCTGTCTCTACGATGCGGTCGGCACGCTGTTCGCGATACAAGTCCATGATGACGTTATGCGCTATGCGCATGAGCCAAGCACAGAACTTTCCGCTCGTGGTATAACGTCCCTCGTGCAACTTGGAAATAGCCTTGAAGAATGTCTCTTGAAAGACATCATTCGCCATTTCCTGATCGCGCACGACGAAAAGGATGTAAGAAAACAATTTCGACTGGGTTCGACTCAACAATAAATCGAAAGCCTTGTTGTTGCCATCTACGTATGACAAAGCCAACTCCTCATCGGTCAGCTCGTTCAAATTCTTCATTTCTTTAAGTTTTTTGTTCTTAAGTAAATGATGTTTCGATAGGCAATAGGTTTTTGTTTTATTGTATGAATAGTGTTAAATTTGGTTGCAAAGATATGGGATTTGTTTGAAACTTCCAAATATATTGCCAAGAAAATAGCTTTTTAACTAAAAATAAAGTCTTAAACAATTGTAGCACTCATAAATAATTACTACTTTTGCATCATTATTACACATATTATTAATCAAATCAATTTTTAACTATGAACAAAATTTTACGTTATTCATTGTTATGCCTGATGACGTTGTTTCTCGGAGGCTCCGCGCTTGCCGACGAGCATACTGTCTGGGCTGAGGACTGGAGTTCTTCTACTGATGGTGCCAAGGTAGAAGACGTCTCTAACTCAACAGCCACCTATGTAGGAGATAATGGTGGCTACATCAAATTGTACAAAAACAGCAATGATGCATCCAATCTGGAGCTTCTTGTTCCCAAGAAATCCCGTAATTTGTCATTTACAGCCAATGTTGCACTGAATGGCGAAACGTCTTTTAAGCTCACTTTCACCGTCAACAAGAACATTGATGTTACAAGTTCTACAGAAGGTGCAGAGCTAACCAAGACGGACAACACCAACTACACCATTACGGTTCCAGATGGTACATCTACGTTGTCATTGACATTTGCCACGGCCGTTGACCAAAACGCTCGTCTTGATGACATTATGTTGACTTCTGAAGATGAGGTCAGTGGTGACGTTATCTCCGCCCCCACCATCAGCGGCGAGACCTCTTTCGAGGAATCGACAACCGTTACCATCACCTCTACTGAGGAAGGTGCCACCATCCTCTACACCGTGAATGGTGATGACCCCACAGAGGCTGGTCAGACCTACACCGAACCCTTCACGCTGAATGCCACGACAACCGTTAAGGCTTGTGTCAAGAAGGGCGACAAGTTCAGCTCCGTTGCTTCGAAGACCTTCACCAAGGTTGAGCTCTCTGGCGTGACCACTATCGCCGCATTCAACGCACTGGCTAACGACACCAAGAATGTCGTGCTCACACTCACCAATGCCAAAGTGCTTGCCTTCGGCAACAACTGTGCTGTCATCAACGACGGTACAGCCGGAACCGAACTCTATAACTTTACCGCTGTCACCTTGAAGCAGGGCGATATCCTCAACGGAACCATCACCGGCACCAAGGCTGACTACAAGGGTATCACAGAGATGAAAGACATCAGCGACAACACACTCGTTGTTACGGAAGGTAAAGTTGAGCCCACAGTTGCCACCGTTGCTGAAGTAGCCGATGCCGAAATCTTCGGTGCCCTCTACAAGTTAGAGAATGTTCAAGTCGTGAAAGACGGTAACAACTACTACATGAAGGACGGCGACACTCAGATGCAGGTCTATAATTCGCTGAAGATTGCCGGTATCACCCTCGCTGAGGGACAATTCAACATCGAGGGTGTGGTAGGTGCTTACAACGCCAAGCAGTTCCTGCCCACCAAGTTCGAGGCATACGTTGCACCCAGCGATGTTCCCGCTCCCACCATCAGTGGTGACGAGACCTTCGAGGAGCAGACCACCGTTACCATCACAACTGAAGTCGAGGGCGGAGCCATCTACTATACCACCGACGGCACCGATCCCGCCACTTCTTCTGATACACGTCAGGACTATGAGGAACCCATCGTCATCACTGAGACCACAACCATCAGAGCTTGCGTCGAAAACGAAGAGGGTGAACTGAGCAGCACCGTCAGCAAGACCTTCACGAAGGTTGCCAGCTCTAACGTTGCCAACATCGCAGCCTTCAACGCTCTGGCTGACAAGACCAAAGACGTGGTGCTCACACTCACCAACGCACAGGTACTCGCCAAGGGGGGTAACTACACCATCGTGGCAGATGCTACCGCAGGTACTGAGTTCTTCAAGGTGACAACTCCTGAGCTGAAGGCTGGCGACATCCACAACGGCACCATCACTGGTACGAAGGACAGCTACTACGGCGTTCCCGAGCTAACCTCTGTTTCAGCCAACACGCTGACCATCACCGAAGGTACCGTAACAGCTACCGCTGCCGACGTTGCTACCATCGCCGAGGCTCCCCTCTTCGCCAAGTACTATGCACTGGAGAATGTGGAAGTCGTTGAAGAAGGCGGCAAGTTCTACATGCAGAGCGGTGAGACAAAAGTGCAGGTTTACGACCAGTTCAAGCTCGCAGGCCTTACCCTCGCAGCAGGCAACTACAACATCGAGGGTGTAGTAGGAACTTACAATGAAACCAAGCAGTTCTGGCCCACCAAGTTCGAGAAGAACCTGGGCGACAAGAAGGATCCCGCACTCGCATTCGCTGAGGCAACTTACACTGCCGTACTCGGCGAGGAATTCACCTCTCCTGAACTTACCAACGAATTCGGCGTAGCAGCTGTGTGGACATCCACCAACGAGGCCGTTGCCACTGTCGATCAGAACGGTGTTGTCACCATCCTGGCTGCCGGAACTACCACCATCACCGCCGCTTCTGCTGAAACCGACGAATACGTAGCAAGCCAGGCTTCCTACAAGCTCATCGTCAGCGATCCCTCCATCTTAGAGAAGGGAACCTTCGAGAACCCGCTCACCGTTGCCGACCTGCTTACACTCGATGTCAATGCCATCCCCTTCACAGAAGCTGTTTGGGTGAAGGCAGTCATCATTGGTAGCTGCAAGTCCTCTGGTGCACTGGAAGAAACTCCAGAGACCGCTTCCAACATCGCCATTGCCGACGCTGCTGGCGAGACCGAGAAGTACGTTCCCGTACAGCTGCCCGCAGACAAGGATACCAACGGCAACATCCGCAGCACCCTGAACGTTGTTGACCACGCCGACAACATTGGTAAGGAAGTCATGGTCAAGGGAGATATTCTGAAGTATATGGGCCGTGTTGGCGTGAAGAACACCAATGCCTACGTATTCAACGGCATCCACTCTGGCATCAGCAACGTTTCTGTAGTTGCCAACAGCCAGGCTCCCCTCTACAACCTCGCCGGCCAGCGCGTTGGCAAGGACTTCAAGGGTGTAGTCATTCAGAACGGCAAGAAGATGATTCTGAAGTAATCAGTTTCTTCGCAATACAACTCATCAAAAGGGATATGCCAGTCGGTATATCCCTTTTTGTTTCAATGAAATTCCATGACAACCACCCTCATGAGAATCGCATATTTGCGAGCGAGTTCATCTTTGGTTCATAATACGCCCGTATTTCGCGTTTTCAGTAAGTCGTTGATACTCAGTTTCTTAAAGTCTATTCCGCTCGTATTGTCCTCTTGTGACTCCCCTCTGATATGCAAAAGCTAAGGTCTTTCACCCTTTAAAGCATTGCTTTTAGAGCCTCATCTCTAAGACTTTGCGTTGTAAGAGCTAAGCTTTGACGACGCAAACTCAATGCTTTGAGGGTCACAAAGCATAGCTTTTGCAACCTTGGAACATTTTTCCTGCAACCCAAGAGCTCATCTCACCCTCCCAAGACCTATTGTTTTGGGTTCCCCGTTTTTCTAGATTGCGACTTTCAGACGAGCGTTTTTTAGACCAATTATCTTGACATTTGCGTCGGAAAAAGAAAAGAATCCCTGCCCAAACGTCTTGGACAGGGATTCCTTATTGAATCTCACTTGAGAGTAGAAAGTTGCACTTCTACTTTTTTCAAGCCTTAGGCTTCAGCCTTCTTAGCAGGAGCTTTCTTGGCCGCAGGCTTCTTGGCAGGAGATTTCTTGGGCTTTGCCTCTGCAGTGCCATGATTTTCCTCCAGCTTTTCAATCTTAGCTTGCAGGCGGATAATCTCCTTCTCCTTGTTCTCGATTTCCTCACCCTGGTTGCGGATGGTGGTGAGCAGGGACTCCAGCTGTTCGTTGTCAATCTCCTCAGGATAGAGTCCGTTCACGCGTGTGATGAAGTCGCCGATGACGTTCATATAGTTCGTGAAGGCATCGAAGGGACTGCTATAGATACCACGGTCGAGTCCTACGTTGGAGGGCTTTGTGGTCATGAAGCGGAAGTTATTGGATGCCTGCAGGTAGTCCCAGTCCTGATTGATGCGGGAGTCGTTGGCAATGCGCACACGGTCGGCCACGCTATAGAGCTTGTTGAAGGCCTCGCGCTGCATGGGGTTACCAAGCCAGCAGCTGACATCGCGCTCCTCATCGACCCAAGAGAGGGTGTCGGGCACGTCGAGTGCGCCAACGCTCTTCATCTTCATGCAGATCTCAGTAGGTGTGGAGAAGGTGATACCCTTGGACTTAGCACATGTGGGAAGGGCACGGAGGAACTCTAGGATGTTGCTCGACAGCGGCTGGGCGATACCAAGGGCTGAGAGTTCCATGAAGATGTTGATAACCTGCTCTTCCTCGGGCAGACGGGCAATCTGGTCGATATAGGTATCGGCAAAGAGGGGATAGCCTTCCCATTCGCTGTTGTTGAAGCGCAGGGAGATATCGTCGCTGAGGTTGATGTCGCGCAGCAACAGCTTGAGGTTGGGAGCGAGAGCACAGTTATATACATAGTGGGGCGACTTCCAACCGAGCACGTGCTTGGCACCCTCGGTGAGCATTCCCTTGAATCCCATCTGTGAGGCTTGCATACCAATATCGTCGCTATAGATGAGCGAAGAGTTGCGGAGCACCTTCGGAGTCTGTCCGAAGTATTCCTTCATCTTCTGCATCTGCTTCTTCACGTCGGCGGCGAAGGTCTCCTCGTTGATGAGAGAAGAAAGACCGTGCGAATA
>JAFSWU010000129.1 GCA_017444365.1 Prevotella sp. | reverse complement strand
TCAGCAGGAATGTCCTCGATGATGGGAGCACCACCCTCGGGCTTCCACGAATATTTCTTCATCAGCAGCACGTCGATGACGGCATTGAAACCGGCTCCTGTGGCGATGGGATACTGCACGGGCACACACTTCGAACCATAGATCTCTTGCATGTTCGACAGGATAACGTCGAAGTCGCAGTTGTCGCGGTCGAGCTGGTTCACAAGGAAGATGACGGGCTTCTGCAGCTTCTCCGTATAGCGGAAAGAGTTCTGCGTTCCTACCTCAGGGCCATACTGACCATTGATGAGGATGACGGCCTGGTCGGTCACGTTGAGGGCTGTAATGGCTCCACCTACGAAGTCATCACTTCCAGGACAGTCAATGATGTTCAGTTTCTTGTTGTTCCACTCCACATGGAATACGGTGGGAAACACAGAGTAGCCGTACTCCTGCTCAACAGGGAAGTAGTCGCTCACGGTGTTCTTCTGTTCTACTGAGCCGCGACGCTTGATGATGCCGGCTTCGAATAACATACTTTCGGCAAGAGTGGTCTTGCCGCTACCCGCACTGCCAATCAAGGCAATGTTTTTGATTTCATTGGTCTGATAAACTCTCATGGTTTTCAGTTTTTTAGTTATTAATATTGGCTGTTAGTTTGTATTCTTAAGTTTTGCGGCCTCTAAATTAGTTAAAATCCAGCAAATAGCCATCAACTCTTGTCAATTTTAAACTTTATTAGTACTTTTGCACCATCAACCCAAGCAAATACACCAAGTTCACACAGATCATGGCCGGACTTTATATTCACATTCCGTTTTGCAAGAGCCGCTGCATCTATTGCGGATTCTACTCGTCAACGATGCTGCCGTTGCGCGAGCGATATGTTGACGCGCTTTGTCGCGAAATGGAACTGAGAAGCCAGTTCCCACCCTCCTCCTACGGGGAAAGCAAACTGAAAACCGTCTATCTGGGTGGAGGCACGCCCTCGCTGCTCACCAGGGAACAACTGCAGAAACTCTTCCTATATATAAATAAGGTGTATGGAATGGAGGAATGTGGCGAGGTCACCATCGAATGCAACCCTGATGACGTAACAGACGATTTCGTTGATACGCTCCGCCTGCTGCCTGTCAATCGCGTGTCGATGGGAGCGCAGACGTTCTCCAACGAAAGGCTCCGGTTCCTGCATCGTCGCCACAACGCCCATCAGGTGAGCGAAGCGGTGGAACGGCTTCGGAAAGGCGGCATCGGCAACATCAGCATCGACCTCATGTTCGGCTTTCCACAGCAGTCGCTCCAGGAATGGCAACAAGACATCCGGCAGGCAATTGACTTGGGAGTGGAGCACATCTCCGCCTACAGCCTGATGTATGAGGAGGAGACAGAGCTCTACCGCCTTCGAGAGAAAGGACTGCATGAATATGCACCCGTTTCCGACGAGCTGGCGCAACAGATGTTCGAAACGCTCACCAACCTATTGACTGAGAACGGATTCGAACACTACGAAATCAGCAACTTTGCCCGCCTACAGCAGAACGGCACCTCATGGCGAAGCCGCCACAACTCGTCATACTGGCAAGGAATCCCCTACATCGGAATCGGAGCTGCCGCACATTCCTACGACATCCACACACGCTCCTGGAACGTGAGCGACATCAATGCCTACATCGCGGCCATCGAGAACAACACCCTTCCCTCTGAACAGGAAGTGCTCGATGACCAGACACGCTACAACGACCTCATCACCACAGCCATGCGAACACGTGAAGGCATCTGCCTACAACAACTCAGCGAACCATTCAAGTCCTATCTCCTCAAGGCTGCCAACCGTTCCATCCAACAAGGACTGCTCCAAATAGACAACCATCAACTGCACCTCACGCGAAAGGGAATCTTCATCAGCGATGACATCATGAGCGACCTCATCTATTTATGAAATGAAGTAAAAAATGCATAAATACTTGCACATCTCAAAAAAAAACAAGACCTTTGCAACAAAACGAAAATAACAACTTTACATGATGAAAAAATCTACCTTGCTATTTCTCATCGGACTGATGTGCAGTATCGTCACCTATGCCCAATGGGACCAGAAATCCAACCTCCCGGCGTTGTATATCAACACGTTTGACGGCGCAGGCATCTACAGTAAAACCGACTATAAATACTGTAAGATCAACTATGCAGACGAGGAAGGACACATCACAACCTACGACTCCGTACAGATTCGAGGCCGCGGCAACTCCACTTGGAACATGCCGAAGAAACCCTACAGAATCAAGTTCAACAAGAAAGAGAAGTTCCTCGGAACTGGCTACGCCAAAACCAAGAAATGGACATTGCTCGCCAATGCTGCCGACAAAACGATGATTCGCAATGCCCTCACCTTCGAAATGGGCAAGTTCACGTCGCTGAAGTTCAATCCTGCTGCCAAGTTTGTTGACCTCATCCTCAACGGATACTATCAGGGAACCTATCAGATCAGCGACCAAATCGACGTGCGCCCACATCGCGTCAACATTACTGAGCAACCCGTTCCACCATCCGATACCGACGACATCACAGGCGGCTATCTGCTGGAAGTGGACGGATTCCGTGACGGCAATTGGTTCTCTACCCAATACAAAGAAGCACCCGTACGCATTCACTATCCTGACGAAGATGACATCGTGAGCGCACAGACCGAATACATCCGCAACTACGTCAACGAGTTCGAAAGAGCACTTGTCAACACCGACTTTACCGACCCCACAACAGGATACCGTGCCTACGTTGATTCAGCATCGCTCATCGACTGGTACATCTGCACAGAGGTGAGCGCCAATATCGACGGATTCTACAGCACCTACTTCTACAAGGAGCAGGGCGACCCGAAATTATATTGGGGACCGCTGTGGGATTACGATATCGCCTACAACAACGACTACCGAATCCGTAATGAGCAGTACCTCTCCACTACCGTCAATTCACTCATGGCCGACATCGCCTATAGCGGCTCAAAGGCTTGGGTTAACCGCATGTGGGAAGACCCCTGGTTCCAGAAGCTGGTCAGCAAACGCTACGAGGAACTGCTCAACAAAGGACTCGTTGAATACCTGCATCGAAAGATTGATAGCCTGACTACGCACCTCGACCGCTCGCAACAGCTGAACTACGAGAGATGGGGCATCAACAGCCGCGTCTATCACGAAATGGTGCTCTACTCTTCCTACGACCAATACGTGAGCGACCTGAAGCAGTTCATCACCGACCATTGTGCTTACCTGAAACAGGCATTTGCCGACCGCAAGCCCATTGAGCCCACACCGCCATTCGTTCCTGAGAACTACTACTATCACATCGTCAACGCAAAGACATCGAAGGCTATTGACACCCAAGAGTCTTCCGTCATGCAATATTCAGACGATCCATACAGGGAAAGCGAAGACTGGGAAATCAAGAAAGTGGGAAGCCACTTCCACATCATCAACCGCTCTACAGGAAAAGCCCTCAACGACCCGACACAAGGAGCCGTGGGGCCGACCACCAACGTTGGAACACCGCTGAACACAGCCGAAGCCGACGAGACCGACCAGCGACAACTGTGGAACCTCATCCCACAGGGAACAGTAGGATTCTACAATCTGGAGAATGTCTATACACAGCACATCGCCAACCTCTCTGGAGGAAGCTTTGACGACTATGCCACCATCCTGAGCTACACCAGCGACTCACGCAACGGCGAAAGCCAGAACCGACTGTGGTACATCAACCCCAACGGCGAACTGCCCTCAACGCCGACAGACATCAGAAACATCGAACCTGAGGACTACGCACTTGCCTACAATCCCAAGAGTCAGGTGCTGCACTTCGGTTCTGAGACACCCTCCGCACTTACGTTCACCGCAAACGTCATCTCTGCCAACGGCACACAAATAGGGGCATTCAAAGCCAGCGAAAGCTTCTCGATGAACGCACTTCCCAGCGGCGTTTACATCGTTACATGGAACGTGAGCGGAAAGACTCGAAGCGCCAAGTTCTTGAAATAAGATACAAAGCACAAGTTCTAAGAAAACAGACTCCAGAAAAGGATACTATACATTCATAGCTCCGCAATAAGGGCAACGACCTTTATTGCGGATTTTTCGTCCACAATGGCCACAGAGGAAACGCGGATAATAGTGGACGTAATAATGACGCAGGCAAAAAGCCACATACACCGCCAGCAGCACATAGCCGATGTAATACAGCGTGGTGATACTAAACACGATGTACTCTACGGCACAAACGCCACCAAGTCCTGCCAGATACATGAACGCATCGCCGAAAGAAAGCTGGCGACGCACATCATCCGCAGCGGCAAGACCTACTATCAGCATCGCCCAAACCGCCGACAGGAAAACACCCAGCAACAGGGGCACAGAGAACGGATTAAGCGTAGGATGATAGTAGAAGTGACGCCACACATCGGTCGCAAACATCTGAATACTCGCATACAACGTTGCAGCAACAGCCACTATCAAGGCCAAGAGCGTTGGGTAAAAGGAATCGATGTCATTGAAGAATACCAAGTGGGCCTTCTGGCGGAACAAACGGCGAATGGTATAGCCGAACACCAGCAGAATGACAATAATCAGCGACAACAGAATGTGTGTGTCGGAGAAGAAAGAGATAAACTGCGAGATGGGATCATCAGGAACAACCATTGGCAACAATTCCGACTCATGAATCCACCCAAACGCCGAAGCCTTCGTTGCAACTTGTACCCACACGGAATCAATCGTGTCGTTGGGAATCGTGCGCACATCGGCCACCACAAGCTGTTCTCCCTTTCCTACGGAAAAGGAATCGGTCAGCAACTCCAACATCTGTTCTTCTGGCTGCTGACGCAACAGCACCAGGGAATCGGCCTTCACAACAAAATTGTAGTTCACAGAGTAGTGGTGTACAGAACCGAAGGTAAGCGTATCGCGCACCTCTATGGAGTCGCTCACCTGCTCCGGCAACGCTTCCGACCGTCGCGGGCTGTCTCCGTAACATGCTGTCAACAACATGACGAAGCCGCACACCATCAGTTTCATAATCCCTTTCAACATGGTTCTATTCTGTTTAGAAGTATTTTTTTTGAAGTTCATGACTTGACTTTCATTTCGCACGCCATGCAGTCAAACTCCAACAGGAATCTCCTGCCGTCGCCCAAACGCAAAGTCAGCGGTTCACGCCAAGCAGGACGCTCTCCGCCGTGCTTCACGCAGTATCCAAGCGCAAACCTGATGCAATGACGACAATGCATGAGTGTGACCTTTGACGGCTGACGCAATTCCAGCGCAGGAGCAACGGTTTCCAAACCTTGCTTCTTGTAGAAATCGGATGCCTGCCTGTTCGCTATATTGTAAAGGTAAGGGTCGCCGTAGCGAGGCAATGCAACATTCCTCATTCCACATTCCACATTTCTCATTCCACATTCCTCATTCCTCATTCCACACGCCTCTACCGCCATTCTTCTGAGTTGTGCCAACTGAGCCGCCGTCACGAAGACATCGAAGTCATCCGCCAGCTCCACCCCCATACAAACGAAAGGAGTATTGCCCAGCTTCGACAACTCTTTGACGATGAAGTCATGCTGTGGCTTGCGTGGTTTCTCACACTTCTCCAAAGGCAGGCTCACTTGTCGCTGCACATAGCCGGCATCAGCCGACAACAGGAGTTCGCGTCCGCCGTTGGTTGACTCCAACCTCATCTTTACAGGTATCTTCCGCTCTGCCGTCTTTCCTGCAAGCAGCTTGGAGAATGCCACATCGTTGTTGCGATAGAGCACGGTTCCCACACGCAATCCCTCGGGCACCTCCAACAGATACAATCGGTTACCTTCTGCCCTGTTCACTCGGAAGCCGACGAGTTCCATACTTCCCGCCTTTTGGGTGAAGAAGCACAGCCCGTCGCCATTACTGAAGGCAGCCGTTCCTGCCACAACGATGGAAGGATTCTTCCTCGTCGGCGCTATTACCTTGACCTTTCCCACCTGTTCACCAATTGCTTTCGGCGTATCGAAGGATGCGATATCAGGACGGCGGGCCTGCAAGTTCCCGTCAGCGTCGCGATGTGCATGAAGGAAGTAATTGGTGAAGCCGCGGTTGAAGGTTTTCTTCAGGTCTGGCTCGAAGTTATAGGTCACCCTCCCCAGCGACGCCCGCTGGTAGTCATCGGGGCGGCGGCGCACCAGTTCGTCGAGCCGCTGACTGTAGGCGGCCACCACGTTCTTCACATAGTCAACATCCTTCAGTCGCCCCTCAATCTTAAACGAAACAGCTCCAGCATCGGCCAGCTCCTCCAAGTAATCAATCTGACAGAGGTCTTTCAGCGAAAGCAAATGACGCTGGTGAACCCATTCCTTTCCGTTGGCATCGATGAGGTCGTACTTCATCCTGCACATCTGGGCACACGCACCACGGTTCGCACTACGCCCCATGCAATATTGTGACGCATAGCAAAGACCGCTGTAGCTCACACACAGGGCACCATGAACGAACACCTCCAACTCGATGTCGGGCACGCAGCGGTGTATATTCTGAATTTCCTCCAAGGATAGCTCACGCGCCAGCACCACCCTTTTGAATCCCAGCGAGCGCAGCCACTTCACCTTCTCCACGCTTCGATTGTCTGTCTGGGTGGAGGCATGCAGGCAGAATGAATGGTTGTTCTCAACATTCTCAACAGCATTGTTGGCTGCCACCAAAGCCATATCCTGAACAAGGAATGCATCTACGCCCACCTCCTGCAATTGGCGCATCAGGCGTTGTGTATGCTCCAACTCGTTGTCGTAGATAATGGTGTTGGTGGTCACATACACACGCACCCCATACTGATGTGCATAGCGACAGAGCTCGGCAATGTCTTCAACCGAGTTTCCCGCTGCCGCCCGCGCACCAAATCGCTCAGCACCGATATAGACAGCATCGGCCCCGTGATCGACGGCAGCGATGCCACATGCAAGATTCTTGGCAGGAGCCAGCAGTTCGAGTTTTCTCATCCAATATCCTCAATGTTGTAGGGTGTCTCTTGATAGACGTAGTAGTTAATCCAGTTGGAGAAGAACAGGTTGGCGTGTGCTCTCCATTGCACGACCGGCTCCAGACAGGGGTTGTCGTTGCGATAGTAGTTGACGGGCATTTCCACATCGTCGCGCTTGCCCAAGTCGCGTTTGTATTCTTTGTCGAGGGTATTGGGGGCATATTCCAGATGTCCTGTGATGAAGAACTCTCGTCCTCCCCTGGCCATCACCATCGACACCCCGCTCTCCTCCGACTCGGCCAGCAGCGTCAGGTCGGCATTGGCAAGAATATCCTCTCGCCGCAGCTCCGTGTGCCGGCTATGGGGCATAAAGAACTCGTCATCGAACCCGCGGAAGATGGGCATTCTGGTAACCGCAGGAAACGTCTGTGTGGAAAGATGCTGACGGAAGATACCAAACATCTTCTTCTCAAGCGGATATTTGGGTATTCCATAGTGATAGTACAATCCCGCCTGAGCCGCCCAGCAGATGTAGAGTGTTGAAGTGACGTGTGTCTTCGCCCAGGCAAAGATCTGCGAGATCTCTTCCCAGTATGACACCTCCTCGAAGGGCATCTGCTCTACAGGTGCCCCCGTGATAATCATGCCGTCGAATTTCTCCTGCCGTAGCGTATCAAAGTCCTTGTAGAACATCATCATGTGTTCAATGGGCGTGTTCTTGGGCGTGTGGCTTTTCAGTTTCATAAAGCTGATATCCATCTGCAAGGGTGTGTTCGAAAGCAGGCGTATCAGGTCTGTCTCTGTTGTAATCTTCAGCGGCATGAGGTTCAGGATGACAATCCTCAGCGGACGAATATCCTGTGCATGAGCGCGCGAGGCATCCATGACGAAGATATTCTCATCCTTGAGTAGCTCGATGGCCGGAAGTCTGTCTGGTAGTCTTAAGGGCATATATAAGTTATGAAGTTAAAGAAGTTATTGAAGTTAAAGAAGTTATTGAAGTTAAAGAAGTTGCGGAGGTTTACAACCCCTCCGATACCGTTTCCAACTCTTCCGACAGCTGTAGCCATCGCTCGTTCTCCGCATCCAACGCCTTCATCGTCTGCGAATATTCCTCGATGAGTTTCATGTCCGTTGCATGCTCGGTGGTGGAAAGCAGTTTGTCCATCTCCTTGATGCGAGCTTCCATCTTTCCGATTTTCTCCTCGCATTCTTTCACCGCCTTCTCCACGCGCTTCACCCGTTTCTGCTGTTCCTTGCGCTCCGCATAGGAGAATTGCGACGTGGGGGCTGCCGACGGGGACGCAGCGGGTTGGCTGTTTCCTGAGTTGCCGGCAGCTGGCGACTTCGTGGCTTTGAAGTCAATCCTGTCGCCTCTCAGTTCCAGGCTCTCGCTTCTTGCGCGCAGCCAGTCGTAGATGCCGCCTAAGTGCTCCTTCACCTTTCCTCCGCCAAACTCATAGACCTTCGTGACAAGTCCGTCGAGGAATTCGCGGTCGTGACTCACTATAATCGCCGTGCCGTCGAAAGCGCGTATGGCTTCCTTGAGCACATCCTTCGACTGCATGTCAAGATGGTTTGTCGGCTCGTCGAGAATGAGCAGGTTCACGGGTTCCAGGAGCAGGCGTATCATTGCCAGTCGGCTGCGCTCTCCACCCGACAACACTTTCACCTTCTTCTCCTTCTCCTCGCCGCCAAACATGAAGGCACCCAGGATGTCGTTGATGCGCAGGCGTATCTCTCCCCTTGCCACGCGGTCGATGGTCTGAAAGACGGTGAGCTCCTCATCCAGCAGCTGCGCCTGGTTCTGCGCAAAGTAGCCTATCTGCACGTTGTGGCCCACCTTCAGCGTTCCCTCGAAGGGAATCTCGTTCATGATACACTTCACCAACGTCGATTTTCCCTCACCGTTCTTTCCGACGAAAGCCACCTTCTCGCCCCGTTTGATGGTGAACGTGACTTTTGAGAACACCTCGTGAGCATAGCTCTTGGCCACCTCGTCGCAGATGATGGGATAGTCGCCAGAGCGCAGACAGGGGGGGAACTTCAGGTGAAGGGCAGAGTTATCGACCTCATCCACCTCGATGGGAACAATTTTCTCCAATTGCTTCACCTTCTGCTGCACCTGCACCGCCTTCGTTGCCTGATAGCGGAAGCGTTCTATAAACGCCCTCATCTCAGCCATCTCCTTCTGCTGGTTCTCGTAGGCGCGCAACTGCTGCTCACGGCGTTCTTTGCGCAACACCACGTATTCATCGTATTTCACTCGGTAGTCGATAATCTGGCCGCAGGAAATCTCCAGGGTTCGGTTGGTTACATTATTAATAAAGGCGCGGTCGTGAGACACCAGCATCACCGCCGATGCCGACTGCGACAGGAACTGTTCGAGCCATTGTATGCTCTCAATGTCGAGATGGTTCGTGGGCTCGTCCAAGAGGAGCACGTCTGGACGGCGAAGCAGAATCTTCGCCAGCTCGATACGCATGCGCCAACCGCCCGAGAACTCACTCGTGGGGCTATCGAAGTCGGAACGCTGGAAGCCCAATCCCGTCAGCGTGCGTTCCATCTCAGCCTCGTAGCCTTCGCCGCCGAGCATCTGAAACCACTCGTGCTCTGTGGTGTAGCGTTCCACCAGCGCCATATAGTCAGCACTTTCGTAGTCAGTACGTTCACCCATTTCGCGCTCCATGCGATCCAGCCGCTCCTTGAGGCGGGTCTTGTCCGAGAAGGCCTTGCGCGCCTCCTCCCTGACCGTTGTGTCGTCGGCAAGATTCATCACCTGCGGCAGATAGCCAATGGTTGTGTCGTTGGGAATGACAATCGTGCCTGCCGTAGGTTGTTGCATACCGGCTATCATCTTCAGAAGCGTCGATTTGCCCGCGCCGTTCTTTCCTACCAGCGCTATGCGGTCGCGGTCGTTCACCACGAAGCTCGCTCCGCTGAACAGGGGCTTCACGCCAAACTCCACCTTCAGTCCTTCAATCGATATCATCATTTTTTGTCTGTCGTTTCTTTTTCCGACCGCAAAATTACAAAAAATCCTTCATCCCTCATCCCTCATCCTTCATCTTTTTTCATCCTTCATCTTTCATCCTTCATCTTTTTTCACTACCTTTGCACCACACAAACACTTGAAACATTCCAAAAAGTACAGATATGAAAAGAATACTTTCCACATTGGCTTTCCTTTTCCTAAGCCTTTCCCCCACACTTGCACAGACCACGGAACCCCAGCGCCTGCGAATGGGCGTCATCGGCGACAGCTATGTGCGCAACCACCGCGAACCCGTAGAAAACACCTGGCACTATAAGTTTGCCCAGCGCCACGGATTCGAATACATCAACTACGGACGCAACGGCGCATGTGTGAGTATCGACCGCCAGCGATTCGGACCTGCCCTGTGGAAACGCTACCAGGAGATGAGCGACTCGCTCGACCTCGTCATCGTCATTGCCGGACACAATGATGCCGCCCTACTCGACTCCATCGGCCTGCCGCTCTATCGGCAGCGGCTCGGCGAAGTGTGCCAGGGGCTCATCGCCCGCTATCCGGAAACCCGCATCCTGTGGTTCACCCCCTGGAGCCACGACGATCCCAACTTCCTGCAGATTGTCGATGCCACCATCGACGTGTGCGGCTCATGGGGCATCCCCGTATTCGATGCCTACCGCCGCAGCAACATCTTTGCACGCGACGACCGCTTCCGCGACATCTATTTCCAAAGCGGACGGCGCGACCACGCCCATCTCAACGCTCGCGGACACGACCGCTTCCTGCCGGTTGCCGAGAGCTTTATCATGCAATATCTCAACCGATAGGAAACTATCTCAGCCAATAGGAAAATCATGAACAACTTCACAACCATCATAACCCGCCAACTGCAATTGCAGCAGCGGGCAGTAGAGAACACGCTCCTCCTGCTCGACGAGGGGGCCACCATTCCCTTCATCGCCCGCTATCGCAAGGAGCGCACAGGCGGGCTCGACGAGGTGCAGATCAGTCAGATCAGCGAGTGGAACGAGCGACTCAAAGAACTTGTCAAACGCAAGGAAACCATCGTCAAGACCATTGAGGAGCAAGGGAAGCTGACCGACGAACTCCGCCGACGCATAGAACAATGCTGGGACGCTACTGAGCTGGAGGACATCTACCTGCCCTACAAGCCCAAGCGACGCACACGCGCCCAGATTGCCCGCGAACAGGGATTGGAACCTCTGGCACAAATCATCCTCCTGCAACGCGAGCGCGACATCAGGAGTGTGGCCAAGCGGTTTGTACGCAGCGATGCTGCCACAACGGTGGAAGCAGCACTCGACGGCGCGAAGGACATCATTGCCGAGACCATCAGCGAGAACGAACAGACGCGCCAGCGACTGCGCAACACGTTCCGACGCGAGGCCGTCATCGAATCCAAAGTCATCAAAGGCAAACAGGAGGAAGAGGGAGCCGCCAAGTACCGCGACTACTTCGACTTCTCGGAACCCCTTCGCCGCTGCAACGGCAACCGATTGCTGGCCATGCGACGGGGCGAAAGCGAGGGCTTCCTCAGAGTACACATCAGCATCGACAACAAAGAAGCCATTGAGCGTGTGAAGCGCCAGTATGTACACGGATACAACGACTGCGCCACGCTGGTGGCAGAGGCTGCGGAAGACAGCTACAAGCGACTCCTCGAACCCAGCATCGAGAACGAGATGGCAACGCTGGCCAAGCAGAAAGCCGACACAGAGGCCATCGGCGTGTTTGGCGAAAACCTGCGTCAGCTCCTTCTCGCCGCTCCCCTGGGGCAGAAACGGGTGATGGGGGTGGATCCTGGCATTCGCACCGGCTGCAAGGTGGTTTGCCTCGACGCACAGGGCAACCTGCTCTACCACGATGTGGTCTTTCCCTTCCCTCCACGCGGCAACAAGGCAGAAGCCGCCAAGAAGTTCTCAGATATTGCCCACCGGTTCCAGTCAGAAGCCATCGCCCTGGGCAACGGAACGGCAAGTCGCGAAACGGCAGAAGTCCTCAAAAGCGCCCCACTCGCTTCGTCCGTCAAGCTCTTCATCGTCAGCGAGGATGGTGCCAGCATCTACTCGGCCTCCAAGACGGCACGCGAGGAGTTCCCCGATGAGGACGTTACCGTGCGCGGAGCTGTATCCATCGGACGCCGCCTCATGGACCCCTTGGCCGAACTGGTGAAGATCGACCCGAAGAGCATCGGCGTGGGACAATACCAGCACGACGTTGACCAGCCGCAACTCAAGCGAAGCCTCGACCAGACGGTGGAGAGCTGCGTCAACCTGGTAGGTGTCAACCTGAATACCGCCTCGCAGCACCTGCTCACCTACGTCAGCGGATTGGGCCCAACGCTTGCCAAGAACATTGTGGAATACCGGCGCGAGAACGGAGCCTTCACCTCACGGGCGCAACTGAAGAAAGTGCCCCGGCTGGGCCCGTCGGCCTTTGAACAATGTGCCGGATTCCTGCGCATACCCGAAGCCAAGAACCCGTTAGACAACACAGCCGTTCACCCCGAGAGCTACAAGATTGTAGAACAGATGGCGAAAGACAACGCTTGCACCGTCGCACAGCTCATCAAGGACAAGGCCCTACAGAAGCGCATCGACCTCAACCGCTATGTCACCCAAGAAACGGGCCTCCCCACCCTCACAGACATCATGAAGGAACTGGAGAAGCCCGGACGCGACCCACGCGGCGAAGCAGAAACCTTTGAGTTCGACGAGCGCGTTCACGACATTGGCGACCTGCAAGTGGGAATGATCCTGCCCGGCATCGTCACCAACATCACCAAGTTCGGAGCCTTTGTTGACATCGGTGTTCATCAGGACGGATTGGTTCACGTCTCACAACTTGCCAACAAATTCGTCAGCAACCCCACAGAGGTTGTCAAGCTCCATCAGCACGTCGAAGTCAAAGTAACCGAAGTTGACCTCCTCCGCAAGCGAATCTCCCTCACCATGAAGGGGCTATAGTGCTCTGCACGATGAACGATGAACTATGAACTATGAACTATGAACAAAACCGTTCTGTTCTAAAGTTGTAATACATTTCACTGATTCCCAAAAATTGCCCCTCACCACCAGCTCTCCCTCTTTGGGGGGGAGAGCTGGTGGGGGGGCGTTCACTCCTTCTCCACAGCGTTCTGCACGGCCTCCTTCACGGTCATGCCGTCGAGGAAGGCATACGAGCGTTTCTTCGTGGCGGAGTCGATGTGGAGCTCAGGCTGGAAGAGCACGCGGGCACCCACGATGTTCTTTTGCGGGGAGAAGGTCTTGGCGGTGGTGGCGGGCTTCGTCTTCAGTCCGATCTTGAAGCGTCCGAAGTCGTC
>JAFSWU010000020.1 GCA_017444365.1 Prevotella sp. | reverse complement strand
CGTCACCTTCGACACGGCTTTCCATCAGACGATGCCGCCTTACAACTATATGTACGGTCTCCCGTATAAGTACTACAAAGAGTATCGCGTGCGGAAATACGGTGCCCACGGCACCAGCCACCAGTATGTCGCCGGCAAGGCCGCGCAGCTGACCGGCATCGACTTGGAGAATTCCAAGATCATCACCTGCCATCTGGGGAACGGCAGTTCCATCACCGCCGTCCAGGACGGCACGTGCCTCGACACCTCGATGGGCTTCACGCCCCTCGCGGGCATGATCATGGGCACCCGCTGCGGCAGCATCGACCCCAACATCGTGCCTTACATCATGAAGAAGGAGGGCCTGACACCCGACCAGATGACCGATCTGATGAACAAGAAGAGCGGTTTCCTGGGCCTGTCGGGCAAGAGCTCCGATGTCCGCGAACTCAACGCCCTCGTGGCGGAAGGGGACCAGCGCGCCAAGCTCGTATTCAAGGTGTTTACCTATGATGTCATCAAGATCATCGGCGCCTACATCGCTGAGATGCAGGGTGTGGACCTGCTGGTCTTTACCGCTGGCATCGGCGAGAACAATGCCCGCCTGCGCCGCCGCATCTGCGAGAACTTCGCCTATCTGGGCCTGAAGTTCGACCACGACGCCAACGCCAACGTGTCCGGCGACACAATCCTGTCCCTGCCGGATTCCAAGGTCAAGGTCGCGATGATCTGCACCAACGAGGAACTGGTGATCGCCCGCGACACGATGCACTTGGTCCAGAACATGGAATAAACTGTTTGCAATATGTCACTGATTGAACGTATCATTGCGCGTGCCTGCTCCAACCGGCAGCGCATCGTGCTTCCCGAGTCCTTCGAGGAGCGTACCATCACCGCCGCCGATCGCGCCATCGCGGACGGCCTGGCCGACATCATCCTGATCGGCAACCGGGAGAAGATCCTGGCCTATGCCGCATCCCTGGGCCTGACCCACATCGCTGAGGCGACCATCATCGACCCCGCTACCAGCGAGAAGACGGAGGAATATGCCCAGTTGCTGTTCCAGCTCCGCCAGAAGAAGGGCATGACCCTGGAAAAGGCCCGCGAAGTGGTCCTGAATCCGCTGTATTTCAGCTGCCTCATCATCAAGAGCGGCGACGCGGACGGCCAGATCAGCGGCGCCCTCTCCACCACCGGCGAGACCCTGCGTCCCGCCCTCCAGATCATCAAGTGCGCCCCGGGCATCACCTGCGTGAGCGGTGCGATGCTGCTGATCACCCAGACGCCCCAGTTCGGCGAAGACGGCGTGCTGGTCGTGGGTGACGTGGCGGTGACCCCGATGCCGGATGCCAACCAACTGGCCCAGATCGCGGTCTGCACGGCGCAGACGGCCAAGAGCGTGGCCGGATTCGAGGATCCCCGCGTGGCGATGCTTTCCTTCTCCACCAAGGGTTCTGCGAGCCATGAGGTCGTGGATAAGGTGGTCGAGGCAACGGCGCTCGCGAAGGAGATGAATCCTGCGCTGAAGATCGACGGGGAGTTGCAGGCCGATGCGGCTCTTGTGCCTTCCGTAGGACTGAAGAAAGCCCCCGGCTCCGAGATCGCCGGCAAGGCCAACGTCCTCGTGTTCCCGAACCTTGTGGTCGGCAACATCGGCTATAAGATGGTGCAGCGCCTCGGCGACGCCATCGCCATTGGTCCCGTCCTCCAGGGCATCGCCCGTCCGGTCAACGACCTCTCCCGTGGCTGCTCGGTTGACGACATCTACTACATGGTTGCCATCACCGCTTGTCAGGCAATGGACGCGAAGAAGTGATTGACCATTGACCGTTGACCATTGAACATTTACCATTGATAATTGAACATTGTATATGAAAATATTAGTACTGAACTGCGGTTCATCTTCCATTAAGTACAAGCTGTACAACATGGACGACGAGAGCGTTCTCGCACAGGGTGGCGTAGAGCGCATCGGACTGGACAATGCTTTCCTGAAACTGACATTGCCCAACGGAGAAAAGAAAATCCTGAATCACGACATGCCCGACCACAAGGAGGGTGTGAACTTCGTGTTCCAGACATTGTTGAGCGAAGAGTATGGAGCCATCAAGAGCCTCGACGAGATTGACGCTGTAGGCCATCGCATCGTGCAGGGTGGCGACCTCTTCGAGAAGAGCTGCCTCGTTGACGAGAAGGTGGAAGCCGGCATTGAGAGCCTGTGCGACCTGGCTCCCGTCCACAATGCCGGACACCTAAAGGGAATCCGCGCCGTTGACCACCTCATGCCTGAGGTTCCGCAGGTGACGGTCTTCGACAATGCCTTCCACTCCACCATGCCCGACTACGCATTCCTGTATGCCGTACCCTACGAGCTATACGAGAAGTATCACGTGCGCCGCTATGGTTTCCACGGCACCTCTCATCGCTACGTGAGCCATCGCGTCGCCGAACTCATGGGCAAGGACATCAAGGATCTCAAGATTATCACCTGCCACATTGGTAACGGTGCTTCTGTAGCTGCCATTAAGGACGGCAAGGTGATGGACACCTCCATGGGTTTGACTCCGCTGGCTGGTGTGATGATGGGCTCGCGCTCAGGCGACATCGACGCTTCTGCCGTGACCTATATCATGGAGAAACTCGGCAAGAAACCGCAGGAGATGGCCGACTACCTGAATAAGCAGAGCGGTGTGCTGGGCATTTCCGGCATCTCTTCCGACATGCGCGACGTGGAGAACGCAGCCAAGGAAGGCAACAAGCGCGCCGAACTTGCACTGAAGATGTACAACTACCGCATCAAGAAGTACATCGGTGCCTATGCAGCTGCCATGGGCGGTGTCGATGTCATCGTATGGACCGCCGGCGTAGGCGAGAACCAGATTGGCACCCGTATGGAGGCTTGCTCTGGTTTGGAGTTCCTCGGTGTGAAGATGGATGCCGAAGCCAACAACACACGCGGCAAGGAAGCCCTTATCTCTGCTCCCGACTCGAAGGTGCAGGTGTGGGTAGTTCCCACTGACGAGGAGATTGTCATCGCCCGTGACACCATGGAATTGGTTAAGAAATAAATGAGTAATAAGGTTGTTACATTCGGAGAAGTGCTCCTGCGCTTCTCAAAGAACGGACTCAGACGCCTGCAGCAGGGAAGTCAGCTGAACGGCAACTACGGTGGCTCCGAAGCCAACGTGGCCGTTTCGCTGGCCTTGCTTGGCGATGAGATAGAATACGTTTCGCGCGTTCCTGACAACCAGATTGGTCAGGCTTGTCTCAACGAGTTGCGCTACTATGGTGTGAATGTAGATCATGTTGTTAGAGGCGGGGAGCGCTTGGGCACATACTACTTCGAGTCATCGGCAGGCTTGCGCAACTCTCAAGTGGTGTACGACCGTCAGAACTCCTCGTTCTATAGTAGCGCACCGGGCATGTTCCCGTGGAAAGACATCTTTGCCCATGCACAGATGTTCCATTGCTCGGGCATCACCTGCTCAGTCTCACAGAGTGCCGCCGATGCCACTTTCGAGGCGGTGAGGACAGCACGCGAGATGGGACTGACCGTCTGCTGCGACATCAACTACCGCAAGAATCTGTGGCGTTACGGTGCCGATGCGCATGCGACGTTGCACAAACTGCTGCAATACAGCGACTTCATCTTTGGTGACCAAGGGGAGTACGAAGTTGCTACGGGCATAGCGCGTGTGCCGTTCAAGGCCGCCGATGCCTATGCGGAGATTGACATGGAGGCTTACGGGAGATGGTTTGCCGAGGTGCAGAAGCAGTTCCCCCAGTGCAAGAAATTCATCCTTGCCATGCGCAACCAGATTTCCTCCACCCATCACACGCTCACAGGACTGCTTTACAACGAGGGAAAGCTGCTGCGTACCCGCATCTACGACATCGACCCCGTTATCGACCCCATGGGCGTTGGCGATGCCTTCGTTGCTGCCTACGTCCATGCATCCTTGAAATGGCCCGAGGACAACCAGCGTTGTTTAGACTTCTCGCTGGCGGCATCGCAGTTGAAGAACTCCGTATCCGGCGACTTCAACCTATGCTCTGAAGAGGAGATACTGGAGCAAATGGAATTATAATCCTTGTGTGTTACGAAGCTCAAGTCGTAACTTCTTGACAATCAGAGCTTGCTTTCGCCCTCGACATAAGTCTCGAGAAACATGTGCTCGCCATCGAATACGGCGTAGGTGAACTGCCAGATCCAGTCGCCCAGGATCAGCATTCGCGGACGTGTTGACACGCCTGACTGTCGCTGACTGGCGGGGCGGGGCAGCGTGAGGTCAAGCTCTATATGTCGATGACCGTAGAGATAATAGTCGATGTCGGGATGGGTCTGCATATACTCTTTGGTGAAAAGCACCAAGAACTCCTTGTCCTCCCCCATGTAGGGAGCTTCCTTGCCGTCAGCCCGCTTCAGGCGCGAGTGCTTCGCCCAATTCAGCCCTAACTGCATGCCCCACCAGGGATGGACGAAGTTAAGAAGTCGCTGACAGACACCATTGTGGAATACCTTCCTGAGGAACTTGAATTTGTGGTCGGGATCGCCCAGCCCGTCTCCATGCGCCATGTAGAACAGCTTGCCATAGATTTCCGTGGTAAGCGGTTGGCGATGCAGGATTACACCGCACTCCTGTTCCAGATAGCCGTAGGTCCAGATGTCGTGGATGCCTGTGAAATAGTGAACCTCCACCCCCATGTCGGTCAGTTCCGAGACCTTCCCTAAGAAACGGGTGTAGCCTTTGGGTACGACAAACTTATATTCGTCCCAAAAGTCGAACATGTCGCCCAGCATATAGACGGCGGCAGCCTTGTCCTTGATGCTGTCGAGGAATCGCACCAGTCGGCGCTCTTGCATCCTGCGGTGCTGTATGGCCCAAGAACCTAAGTGGGCATCGGAAATAAAGTATATATTCTTCATGAACTGTCAGTTTTCAATACATAATGTTCAATGGTCAACGGTCAATGGTCAATGTTCAATGGTCAATCAAACCCCAACTCCACCCTTGCTTCTTCCGTCATCATGCTCTGATCCCATGCCGGCTCGAAGACCAGGTTTACAAGAGCGTCGGTCACACCCTCTACACTCTCTATCTTTGTGCGCACATCCTCTAAAATGAAGTCGGCGGCGGGACAGTTGGGTGCGGTGAAGGTCATGTCCACCTCCACGGTTCCTCCCTCTTTGACCTCTATTCTGTAAATCATGCCAAGGTTCCAGATGTCAACGGGAATCTCGGGGTCATAGACCGTTTTGAGCACATCGACAATGCGCTCTTCTATCTTCGTCTTTTCTTCTTGCGTCATTGCATTTGCTTGTTTAATGCCACAAAGATAATCATAATCGGCAAAACAGGCAAATAAACTTCTGAAAAACTCTCCCTAATCTCCTGCAACTCCTGCAACTCCTGCAACTCCTAAAACACCTTCCTCCCCCTATATCCTCCCGTGCTCGTGATAGCTGTAGTAGCAGCCATCGGCCACGATGACATGGTCGAGGAAGAAGATGCGCATCAGTTCGCAGGCACTCTTCACACGCTGGGTCAGCCGATTGTCGTCTTGACTCGGGTGGATGCTGTTCGAGGGATGATTGTGACAAAGTGCCAATATGGTGGCGTTGTTCAGAACGGCTTCGCGTATGATGATTCGCACATCAACAGCCGTCTCGCTGATTCCACCGTGGGATATCCGCTCGGCCCGAATGAGCTTGTAGTTCTGGTTCATGAGCAGCACCCATGCCTCCTCCACGTCCAGGTCTTGCATGCGAGGGTGCATATATTCATAGATGTCAGACGCAGAGCTCAGGTTGGCTCGCTCCTCAGCCTTCTCCCGCTGTCGGCGCTTGCCCAGCTCGCAGGCTGCCATGATGGTGATGGCCTTTGCTTCTCCGATACCGTTGTATTGGCACAGGTCATGAATACTCTTCTTGCCGAGTGTGTTCAGGTTGTTGTTGCAGTCGCCAAGCACCCGCTTCATCAGATCCACGGCACTTTCCTTCGTGCTTCCCGACCCGATGAGGATGGCCAGAAGCTCGGCATTTGTCAATGCCTCTGCTCCCAGCGCCATCAGTTTCTCGCGGGGGCGGTCTTCTTCCGCCCACTCATGAATACTTAGTTTGTTGCTCATTTGTAGAAGTTCTTCTCGAAGGCGGTGAACTCATCCTGTTTCAGCACCATGCGCTTCCACCATGCCTTGAGGAACCCCAGGCCGTAGCCGGTAAGCTGTACGAAGGCGGCAGGAACAGAGAGTAGGCCCACCCACAGGTTGCGGTTCTGTATGGAAGAGTCTATGCAGATAAGAAGCGAATAAAGCAGCAGAGGCGAGAGAGCCGCCGTAGCCGTCATCAGTCCGATGATGGTTAGGACAAGTCCCATGTTGCACCCCGTTTGTCCTCCGTAAGCGGCAACAAGTCCGAGCAGGGCAAAGAGTAGTGCCACGACAACAATGAGTGACAGAAAAGCAACACCCACCGTGAATACCATCGGCAACATGTGGACGAGTTTCATCGTACCCGGATGACGCTTCTCCAGGTTGATGCGGGCAATACCCGAGTTATAGACCTGGCGGAAGAACTTGCGGAAGTCGGTGCGGCGTTTGTGCCATACCCATGCCTCGCGCAAGAGGCGCGTCTGGTAGCCAGCCTCGACAATACGGTAGGAGAAGTCGATGTCCTCGCCGAAGCGCATCTTCGAGAAACCGCCCAACTGCTGATAAACTTCCCTGCGTATGCCCATGTTATAGGAACGGGGATAGAACTTGTCGAGCTTCGCCTTGCCGCCACGGATGCCACCCGTCGTGAAGAACGAGGTCATGCTATAGCTGATTGCTTTCTGTACCGGCGTGAACGACGGGTGAGAAGCGTCAGGGCCTCCCCAACAATCAATCAATCCTTCATCCTTCATCCTTAATCCTTCATCCTTCAGCCTTAATCCTTCATCCACATACCGCAGATACTCCGGGGGCAGCACCACGTCGGAATCGAGAATGATGAGCCATTCGCCTTGTGCGCGCTCGGCACCGTAGTTGCGACTTTGCCCCGGTCCGCTGTTTGGCTTGGCGAAATAACGCAAAGCAAGGATGTTTGCGTACTTGTCGCAAACATCCTTGCATGGAATCTGTGAACCGTCTTCAACAACGATGACCTCAAAGTCCTTGACCGTCTGCTGGGTAAGGCTCTGCAGAAGCTCATCGACCTCGTCGGGGCGGTTATAGACAGGAACTATGATCGAGTAGTTCATATCATCCAACTATGCATTAT
>JAFSWU010000019.1 GCA_017444365.1 Prevotella sp. | reverse complement strand
GGTCATTTTGGTCAAAATCATTTTAAAATAGAACATTATGACAAAACAGGAAATAGCCAACATGAACATGATTCGTCTCTCCGGGCACTTCACGCTCGGAGAGATGCTCCAAACCCGCTACTACGCCTCGCAGGAGGTGCCCGCGGGCGTACATCTGATGAACCTCATACGCCTGTGCCAGGAAGTGCTGGAACCGCTGAGGGAGGAAGTGGGCGTGCCCATACACGTGAACTCGGGCTTCCGCTCCAGTAAGGTGAACGAATACGTACACGGCGTGGAAACCTCGGCCCACCTGAAGGGCTGTGCTGCCGACATCACCTTCAACCTTGATGACCGCTTCGCCACCCTCAGCGCGGCCTACGAGCTCTTGAAGAAAAATCCTATGATAGATCAATGCATCTGGTACAAGAAGCGCAGCTTCCTGCATGTGGGCATACGGCCCTACCGGTCGCCCCTGCTGCCGAGGAACCAGTTCATAGTGCATAGTTCATAGTTCATAGTTCATAGTGCATAGTGCATAGTGCATAGTGTCACGAGTGTCATTAAGCATTATGCATTAAGCATTAAGCATTATCGTAGCTCCGTGAGCCACTGACCGTCGGGCTGCTTCCGAAGCATCAGGGTGAAACGGCCGTTTTCAGTGAGGTGGCAGGGCCGTCCGATGGTATCCATTTGCATGAAGCGATGAACCTCTACAACGACTTCGGCGGTGCTGTCGCCCAACTGTTCGGTGGAGAGCACCTCGAAGTCGGGTTTCCTGGCAAGCGAGCGCAGCTGCTCGACGTCTTCAGCCGTTACCTGCGAGGCAATGAACTGCAGATGCTTCTGCGAAGCGGGCGTCACAAACTGGGCAGCCTCCACGTAGCGGCAACTGAAATAGGCTTCGGCAAACTTCTCTGCTGCCGTGCGCACCTGGTCTTCAGATGAGGACGGCCCGCAGGCAGAGAGGATGAGCGTAAGGAGATAGACGGCTTTCTTCATATCAAAAAAAAGGGGATAGGTTCATTCAAGTTTCGCTTCTACACGTTTCTTGCCGCAAAGGTACGAAAAAAAGATGAAAGAGGAAAGATGAAAGATGAAAGATGAAGAATGAATTTATCTTAAGTAATGAAAAAAACCAATAATGTTTTTGAGTTTCAATCGAATTTTTGTAATTTTGTCAGAAAATTGAAACGGCAATGCTGAGATTCATCTCATTGGGCAGCGGAAGCAGCGGGAACTGCTACCTGCTCTATACGGAAAACGATGCGCTCATCATCGATGTCGGCGTGGGCACGAGGATGCTGAAAAAGCGGCTTCGTGAGGCGGGATTGTCGATGAACAACATCCATGCCGTGCTGATTACCCACGACCATGCCGACCATGTGAAGTCGGTGGGAGCCGTGAGCAAGGACTACCTGCTGCCTGTCTATGCCACGCGCAAGGTACACGTAGGCATTGAGCACAACTACTGCGTGAGACACAAGATCGCCCCTGAGCGCACGATGATCATCGAGAAGGATGTGTGGCTGCAGCTGGGCGAGTTCAGGGTGATGCCCTTCGATGTTCCCCACGACAGTGCCGACAACGTGGGCTACAAGATTGAGGCAGAGGGAGTGACCTTCTGCGTGATGACCGACGTGGGGCACGTCACCGACAGGATGAAGCAGATGATTGGCGAGGCCGACTATCTGGTCATCGAGGCCAACTACGACGAGGAGATGCTGACGGCAGGCCCCTATCCTGAGCATCTGAAGGCGCGCATTGCAAGTCCCCTGGGGCACATGTCGAACAGGGTATGCGGAAACGTACTTGCCGAGAACGCCACAGAGCGACTCAAGCACGTTTGGCTGTGCCATCTGAGCGAGGAGAACAATCACCCCGAGCTGGCACGGAAGACAGTGGAGCAGGTGTTGCGCTCCTATGGCATCGTGGCAGGCAAAGACTTCCTGCTGGATGTGCTGAAGCGCACAACGCCATCAGAGGTCTTCGAGCTGGAGTAGATAGCCGGCCTTGTAGAGCTGAAAAAGGAATAACGACGGATGGGACCCCACAAGCTGGCGGCGCCATCCGTTTTTCATGTGCCTGAAAATCAACAGTAGGAGAGGGGCTATGTGCCAGCGACGGAGCCTCCCGCAGAGGGCGAGCAGGCGCGAGTGCTGCTGCAATTCACAGCGGAAGGAATGGAGCGTGCGCAGAGCCTCCTCGGTCTTGGCAAGAAACACCTCGTTGGCCTCAAACTCGTTGAAGAGCACGGGGTTGTCGATGTGGTTGATGGGAATGCGGGCCGACTCGAACTCACGTCCCAGCATCACGTCTTCGTAGCCGTAGTGACGAAACTGCTCGTTGAAGGGATGATGGAGCATCGTGTCGCGGCCGACCAGGAAGTTCGAGGCGTGGAAATCGTGATAGGGCGACAGCTGCCGACGCGCGGCCACAAAGTTCGGCTCGGCACGCTTCTCGTAGCGATAACGAAGGTTGCCGCCAAGCAATCGCTCATCGCCCGCCACGCGATAGCCGCCATACACCACCTCGCCCGACGCGTTGACATAGCGGCGAAGCAAGTCGGGGGTGACGCTCATTCCGCTGTCGATGAAGAGCAAACGGGCAAAGGATGCCTGCTGCACCAGGAAGTTGCGAATGGCAGCCCGTCCCACATTCGTCGTGCGGCGGAGATAGCGGGTGTGGGGCAGGGCGAGGAGAGCCTGGTTGTGGCTGAGCGTATCAGGGTCGGTCGATGCGTCGTCGGCCACAATAACCTCATAGGCAAGACCCTCGATGGCTTCTGCCTGACGCAACAACTCGCTCACCAATGCCACGCATCGGTTGTTGTAATTGGGTATCAGTATGGACAATTCACAGTTCATAATGCATAATTCATAATGCATAATGCTTAATACCTAATGCATAGTGTAATCATACCTATTACCTATTACCTATTACCTCTTCATCGCCTCCCCCGTGGCACTCTGTGAACAGCGGGCAATGTCTGCGGGCGTGCCGCATGCCACCAGGAATCCGCCGCGGTCACCACCATCGGGGCCAAGGTCGATCACGTAGTCAGCATGGCGAATGACATGCAGGTTGTGCTCGATGACCAGTATGGAATGACCACGCTCGATGAGCGCGTCGAACACACTCAGAAGCCGCTGGATGTCCTCGTAGTGAAGACCCGTGGTGGGCTCGTCGAAGATGAACAGCGTGGGCTCCTGCCGCTCCTGGCCGACGTAGTAGGCAAGCTTCACGCGCTGGTTCTCGCCACCCGAGAGCGTGGACGAGTTCTGTCCCATCTTGATGTAACCAAGCCCTACGTCCTGTAGCGGTTGCAGCCGGCTGACAATCTGGCGGGTGAGCGCCGAATCGTCTTCGGAGAAGAAGTCGATGGCCTCAGAGATGGTCATGTTGAGAATATCGTCGATGTTGCGTCCACGGTAGTTGACCTCAAGAATATCCGACTTGAAACGGCGGCCGTGACAGGAATCGCAGGTGAGGACAAGGTCGGCCATGAACTGCATCTCGACATTGATCACGCCGGCTCCCTTGCACTCCTCGCATCGTCCACCATCGGCATTGAACGAGAAATACTGTGCAGAGAACCCCATTTGCTTCGACAGAGGCTGCTCGGCAAAGAGCTGACGGATGCTGTCGTAGGCCTTCACGTAAGTGGCAGGGTTGGAACGCGTGCTCTTGCCGATAGGGTTTTGGTCAACCATCTCCACATGCTGTATCAACTGCCAGTCGCCCTCCAACGCTGAGTAGTCGCCAGGAAGGTCGGCAACCTCGTTCAGATGGCGCTTCAGGGCAGGGTAGAGAATACCCTTCACAAGCGATGACTTGCCCGAGCCGCTCACACCCGTCACCACCGTAAGCACGTTCAGGGGGAAGGTGACGTCGATGCCCTTGAGATTGTTCATGCGGCAACCGCGCAACCCTATAGACAGGTTCCAGGGGCGGGGGGAGAACGGTTCCTGCGCCTTGTCCTTCATGTAAGCCTCTGGGCCATACGGCGAGCTGAGATACTGCGCAATATCCCCTTCGAACATCACCTCGCCGCCCAGCCTTCCGGCTTGCGGGCCGATGTGTATGATGTAGTCGGCAGCACGCATGATCTCCTCGTCGTGCTCAACAACCAGTACGGTATTGCCGAGCGACTGCAAACGGCGCAATACACGGATGAGGTGCTGCGTGTCGCGGCTGTGAAGGCCAATGCTGGGCTCATCGAGGATGTAGAGCGAACCGACAAGCGGACTTCCCAGCGAAGTGGAGAGGTTGACGCGCTGGCTCTCGCCGCCAGAGAGGGTGTTCGAAGGACGGTTCAGCGTGAGATAACCCAACCCCACGTCCAACAGGAATTGCAACCGATTATTGATCTCTACCAGCAGCCGCTGACCGATGGCCTGCTCCGACTCCGTGAGCTGAAGGGTGTCGAACCATCGCTTCAAGTTCACTATGGGCATCTCCACAAGGTCGCAGATGCTCATGCCCCCAATCTTCACCCAAGTGGCTTCTTTCTTCAGGCGCGTACCACGGCAGTCGGGGCACACCGTCTTTCCACGATAGCGGCTGAGCATGACGCGGTATTGTATCTTGTACTGATTCTCCGTGAGCATCTGGAAGAACGAGTCGAGGCAGACCTTGTCGCCGTCGGCAAGCGATTTCTCTGAGGGAAGACCGTGCCAGAGCATGTCCTTCTCGGTTGTAGAGAGCTCGTTGTAAGGCTTGAAAATGGGAAAGTTGTCGCGGGCTGCACGGCGGCAGAATTCCGTCTTCCACATGCCCATCTTCTCGCCGTGCCAACATTGCACGCAGCCGTCGTAAACACTCAGGCTTGAGTTGGGAATGACCAGCTTCTCGTCGATGCCCATCACTCGTCCGAATCCTTCACACGTAGGACAGGCACCAAGGGGGGAGTTGAAGGAGAACAGGTTGTCGGAAGGTTCCTCGAAGCGCATGCCGTCGGCCTCAAAACGGTTGGAGAAGTCGTAGCTGATGTTGGAAGGCAGGAACACAAGCCGGCAGGTGCCGTCGCCCTCGAACATCGCCGTCTCAACCGAGTCGGTCACGCGCGAAACGGCTTCCTTGGAGCGGTCAACAGACAGGCGGTCGATGAGCAGCCACAGCTCCGCACTCCCGTCGGTGGAACGCCCGCCACCGCGGCCATCCGATGGAAGGTCGGCGAGAGGGCCCTCGATGAAGTCCTCGATGCGAACAAAGTCGTTCTTGTACCACAGGCGTACGTAGCCCTGCTGAATCTCCATCTCAAGCTGCCGTTGGAGCGTGCGCCCCTCGGGTACGCGCAGGGGGGCGAGGATGAGAAAGCGCGTTCCCTCGCCAAACTGATGGATGCAAGCCAGGATGTCGTCCGTGGAATGCTTCTTCACCTCGCTGCCTGAAACAGGAGAATACGTACGACCGATGCGGGCAAACAGCAGGCGCAGGTACTCATAGATCTCGGTGGTGGTGCCAACCGTGGAACGAGGGTTGCGAGCGATGGTCTTCTGCTCGATGGCAATGGCTGGCGGAAGACCTTTGATCAGGTCGCAGTCGGGTTTGCTCATGCGCCCCAGAAACTGGCGGGCGTACGACGACAACGACTCTACATAGCGGCGTTGACCCTCAGCATAGAGCGTGTCGAAAGCCAGCGAAGATTTGCCCGAGCCGCTCACTCCCGTCACAACAATCAACTTGTCACGCGGTATCGACAGATGAATGTTCTTCAGGTTGTTAACACGCGCTCCCTTGATCTCGATATGATGATTCATCTTGTTCGCTCTATTCAAGTAAATGTTGACCTAATTTGAGAAATATGCTTCCAGCTCCGGCTCTGCCTGCCGACCGGCATTGGAAAGGTCCTTGATAACCGACCCGTGCTCCAAAAGAACAATGTGGGTGGAAAGGTCGATAGTGTGCTGAAGGTTGTGGCTGGAGATGAGAATCGTAGCTCCGGTGGAGGAATGATAATCGGCAAGAATCTTCTTCAACGTGTGCTGACTTGACGGGTCGAGGAAATTGAAGGGCTCGTCGAGAATAAGCAAAGACGGCATGTTCAGCATAGCGCCGATGATGCCGATCTTCTGCTTGTTTCCTGCGCTGAAGTCGCGGATGAGTTTCTTCTGATTCATGATTTCACCATTCATGAACTGGCTGAAGCCCTCTAAGCGCGAGTAGAGCAACTCCTTGGAGAGGCTGTTCGCGCTGGCAATGAACTCGAAATACTCCTCGGGAGTCAGAAAGTCGATGAGGAATCCCTCGTCGAGATAGGCTCCCGTGGATTCTTTCCAGCTCTCTTGGAGAGAGGGGTCGATGTCGTGAAGAAGCACATGCCCCGAGTCGGCCTTCAGAAGGTCGAGCATCAGGCGGAACAACGTGGACTTTCCAGCTCCGTTGTTGCCGACAATGCCCAGAATAACACCATCGGCGATGGTCAACTCGGGGATGTTCACGGCGGTCTTCTCGCCGAAGGTTTTGATGAGCTGATGGATTTGAATCATAGCGACATCTGTTTCGTTTCGTTACATCTGTTTCGTAACGTTACATCTGTTTCGTAACGTGTTACACAATACCGCGTCCGTGGCAGTTCTTGAACTTCTTTCCGCTTCCGCAAGGACAGGGGTCGTTGCGTCCAGGGAGCTTTTCGCGTACCACCGGCTGGCGGCTCACTCGCTGCTGACCCTCACGCGTATCCTGCTGTGCAGCGGCCTTCTGTGCCTGGTCAACAAGCTCGTCACCCTTCTGCTCGTTGTAGCGGCGGCTGTGCTCCTCAGGAGCGGCCTCCTGCACCTGCTGCACCTCGGGAATCTGACCACGGGTGAGGATGGAGGCAATGCGGTTGTTCATATCGTTCACCATGTTGTCGAACAACTTGGCACTCTCCAGTTTGAAGATGAGGAGCGGGTCTTTCTGCTCGTAGCTGGCGTTCTGAACACTATGCTTCAGCTCGTCGAGCTGACGGAGATTCTCTTTCCAACAGTCATCAATGATATGAAGCAGGATGACTTTTTCAAACTGCTTGACAACCGACTTTGCCTCGCTCTCGTATGCCTCAAGTAGGTTGCAGGGAATGTTATAGACACGTTTACCATCTGTCACAGGAACCATAATGCGTTCATACATGGAGCCCTGAGTTTCCTGCACTTGTTTGATGATAGGCCAGGCGACACTCTGGATGCGCTCGGTGCGGCGGGTGAAATTCTTCATGGCCTCCTGGAAAGATTTCTCAAAGAGGGTCTCCTTCTTTTCTGTGATGAAATCGTGCTCTGAGAACGGACATTCCATGGCCAGAATCTTCAGGAACTGTTCGCGACAACCGATGTAGTCGTTGTTCTCGATGATATTGATGACACGATCCCAGATGATGTTGGCAATATCCATTCCGATACGCTCTCCAATCAGGGCGTGGCGACGCTTTTCGTATATAACGGTACGCTGCTTGTTCATCACATCGTCGTATTCAAGCAGGTGTTTACGAATGCCGAAGTTGTTCTCCTCAACCTTCTTCTGTGCCCGCTCGATGCTGCGGGAGATGATAGGAGCCTCTATGCGCTCACCTTCCTTGAATCCAAGACGATCCATGACGCTGGCAATACGCTCGGAAGCGAACAAGCGCATGAGCTTGTCCTCAAGTGAAACATAGAACACGCTGGAACCAGGGTCACCTTGACGGCCGGCACGACCTCGCAGCTGACGATCCACACGTCGGCTTTCATGGCGCTCTGTACCGATGATGGCTAAGCCGCCCGCTTCCTTCACTTCGGGAGTCAGTTTGATATCTGTACCACGACCGGCCATGTTGGTGGCAATGGTTACGGCACCCAGCCCGTTGACGGAACGACCTGCCTCGGCAACGATGTCTGCCTCCTTCTGATGAAGCTTTGCGTTGAGCACGTTATGAGGAATATTGCGCATCTTCAGCATCTTGCTCAGCAGCTCGGATATTTCCACCGAGGTTGTACCTACCAAGCAGGGACGGCCCTGTTCGCGCATCTCAACAATCTCTTCAATGACCGCACGATACTTCTCACGGGCAGTCTTGTAAACCCTGTCGTTCAGGTCATGGCGGGCAACGGGCTTGTTCGTGGGAATCTCTACGACGTCGAGCTTGTAAATATCCCAGAACTCTCCGGCTTCCGTAGAGGCGGTACCAGTCATACCTGCCAGCTTGTGGTACATGCGGAAATAGTTCTGCAAGGTGATGGTGGCGAAGGTCTGCGTGGCAGCTTCCACTTTCACATGCTCTTTAGCCTCAACAGCCTGATGGAGTCCATCGCTCCAGCGGCGACCTTCCATGATACGGCCTGTCTGCTCATCCACAATCTTTACTTCGCCATCGATGACAACATACTCGTCGTCTTTGTTGAACATGCAGTATGCTTTCAGAAGCTGTTGCAGCGTATGAACGCGCTCACTCTGCACGGCATAGTGGTTCAGCAGGTCGTCCTTCTTGTTGATTCGTTCCTCCTCGGACAATCCCTTTTCCAGTTCCAGAGCAGAAAGCTGGCTTGTAATGTCAGGCAATACAAAGAGCTGGGCATCGTTGACTTGGTTGGCTAACCAGGCAGTACCCTTGTCCGTGAGGTCACAGGAGTTCAATTTCTCGTCAACAACAAAATAGAGAGGCTCAACGGCTTTAGGCATTTCCCTGTTGTTGTTGGCCATGTAGTATTCCTCGGTTTTCAGCATTCCTGCCTTGATACCCTCTTCTGAAAGATATTTGATAAGAGGCTTGTTCTTGGGCAGGGCTTTGTGGGAACGATATAATGCGAGGAAACCCTCTTCCAGTTTCTTGTCGTCTTTGTTGGCCATACCCTCACCAATGAGTTGCTTCGCATCAGCCAAGTATTGTGTTGCAAGACGACGCTGCACATCTACAAGTCTCTCTACAAGCGGCTGATATTCCTCAAACATCTGGTCGTCGCCTTTGGGAACGGGACCTGAGATGATGAGAGGAGTACGGGCATCGTCAATCAGCACCGAGTCAACCTCGTCCACGATGGCGTAGTTGTGCTGACGTTGTACCAAGTCGGCAGGCGAGATGGCCATATTGTCACGCAAGTAATCGAAGCCGAACTCATTATTCGTACCAAACGTAATGTCTGCCTGGTAAGCTTTGCGACGCTCTGGAGAGTTGGGGCGATGCTTGTCGATACAGTCAACGCTTAAACCGTTGAACATGTAGAGAGGTCCCATCCATTCCGAGTCACGCTTGGCAAGATAGTCGTTTACGGTAACCACATGTACGCCGTTGCCAGTCAAGGCATTCAGGAAGACGGGAAGAGTAGCCACGAGGGTCTTTCCCTCACCGGTTGCCATCTCAGCAATCTTACCCTGATGAAGGGCGATACCACCAAAGAGCTGAACATCGTAGTGAACCATTTCCCATTTCAGGTCGTTTCCGCCTGCCGTCCAATGGTTGTGATAAACGGCCTCGTCGCCTTCGATGGTGATGAAGTCCTTCTTGGGGTCGGAAGCCAGTTCGCGGTCGAAGTCGGTCGCTGTCACCCTTACTTCCTCGTTCTCAGCAAATCGACGTGCAGTATCCTTCACAATGCTGAATGCGGTAGGCATCACCTCGTTAAGGGCCTTCTCGTATATCTCCAGCGATTCTTTCTCCAGTTTGTCAATCTGATTGAAGATGCTTTCACGCTCGTCAAGAGGCGTATCCTCAATCTTTGCTTTCAGTTTCTCGATTTCGGCTTTCTGCTCTTTAGCAGAGTCTTGCACATACTTTTGCAGTTCCTTTGTCTTAGCACGCAGGGCATCGTTTGACAGCTTCTGAATATTGGGATACTCAGCCTTGACGGTTTCCACGAGCGGCTGTATAAGCTTCATGTCGCGCATGGATTTGTCACCAAACAATGATTTTAGAAATTTGTTTAAATTCATATTGTCTTGATTTTTATGTTCATAAATTGATGAGATTGTGGGCCTTTCATAACCCATTTCTCATGATTCATCATTATATTTGGGGTGCAAAGTTACGAAAAGTCGAGAGAAAAGCCAAATTTATTTGAGCTTTTCCGAGCGTAAGTAACTTCGGCGAAGCCAAACATACTAAGTTACGACGTAACCTCGCGATTTTTAGTAGATGGTTTCTTGCTAATCAGAACAAGGGTTCTGATGAACAGGCGTTGGGAGCTCTGATGTGAATGGCCTTTGTGATAGTCGGAGCAATACGGTCGGTGGTGACAGGAAGGTTGATTCGTTCAGCCTTTGTGCCGGCTCCATAGAAAATAATGGGGAAGGGAACGAAAGAGGCACGCGGAGAGAACGATTCCTGTGTTTCCTCGTTCACGAGTTTCCATCCAGGGGTGACCGCTATGATGATGTCGCCGCTCAAAACGGGATTGAAGCCGTTGCGGAGTTTGAGGATGTCGTTGTTGCCATCGAGCAGCCGCTCGGAAGTGTACACATCACCCACACCGGAATTTTGAACGAGGAACTCCTGGCATCGGTTCAGCACTTCGGATATACCCAGTCGCTTCTGCTCAATGAGTTTGTGGTTCAGATACATCTGGTTGTGGAAACAGGTCTCCACAAACCGTCCCTGCCCATAGATGGCGCTGAGATACATGTTCAGCAAATTGGCCGTGCGGTTGATGTAGAATGTTCCTGTGGGAATGTTGTATCTTGACAGATCTTCATCTGCCTGTTCCACATATCCCGTACTTGTCACTACAAAAAGTACATGCTCCTTTCCTACTGCTTTCTCAACGTTGGCAATGAATTGGGAGAGTGTCTTGTCTAACTTCATATAGACGCTCTCCATTTCAACCTGCCAATTTGACACGTCCTCCGTGATTGAAGCCGCTGTGAATGTAACGGAGAGCAGGTCGCTCACTTCGTCTCTGCCCATAGCCGTGCTGGTCATTGCCTGAAGCGCAATCTTGGTAACATCGTCATTCGTAACCGATTTGCTATCAGCTATTTTCGGGGCAATCTTCTTGTAAGAGTTGAACCACTCTGCTTCTTTGGGCGTGTAGTATGTGGAGCTGCGCCAATCCTTGGAAAGCTCATCGTACCAGATGGCTCCATTGGCAGCATGACCAGCCGACAAAACGGCAGATTCCCTGTTCTTGGCAATGCTCCAAACGATGGCCGTTCCGTGCGAGCTCACCTTCAATTCATCACCAATGGTGGAAGTGGCAAGTCGCCAAGGGGAAGTATAGTGCTTTGGGTCATCAACGCAGAAGACAGGTCTCAAGGTGTTTCTGTCTAACCATTTCGTCGAAAGAATACCATTATAATAAGGTGTAGTGCCAGTGGAAATCGTGGCGATAGCAGAAGCATGGTCAACAGGCGTGAAAGGGTAGGAGGCTGCTTGATAAACCTTGCCGTTGTCGAGCAGCATGCGTAGGCCGTCATCTGAATATTTGGGTGCAAAGTATTCGATGTAATCCGTGCGGAGTTGGTCGATGGTGATATTGACCACTAAGCGGGGAGCGGGAGCTAAACTTTGCGCTTGCAATTCTGCGCCCGACAACGCAGCTATTAAAAGTACAAGATACTTATTCATTCGTTTGGTTGCTTTTTATATTTTTGTTGTAGTGAAATATAACCCAACATTGTCTTGTCAGCAAAGTGCATGCCAAGAACAACATGCCTTCGGCGTAATGCTGAATTCCGAATATACCAATCACCGCGCAAAGGCCCAGTAAAGCAGTCGAAGCTATATACCAGAAGTGGAGTTTGTGCTTGCGCATTTGTTGAATGGTCGGATACAGAAAAACAAGGTTGAGCGGATTCAAGAGGAGTATCTGGAAGTTGCAGCTGACGGTGGGATGCTGTGAGAATATCATCGCAAACAGCACCAATCCCAGCATACCGCTGAGCGTCATCACCATTGTGTCGATGCCCCACATCACCTTTTTCCTCTTCATCTCAACGAGCATTAGCAGAAGTATGAGGATTGACAAGGCTCCCAAGACCACTTGAGGCGAGAAAAGTACAAATGCTGCTTCTTCGTTACTTTCATCGGAATGAGTCAGGTTTGGAATCAGGTCGATATTTTCTGTTACAAGCGGCTGTTCGACCCCGTCGGCTGTAGTTACGGTTGCCTGTTCGAAGTCTTCAAACAACGGGATAGGGAGAAACTGCTGTTCCGTAGCTGAGAGGGGGCTGTCGGCACCAGCACCCAAAAGCAAATTATTGCCGAATGCACTCCACGGGTGATGGCTGCAAAAACTGCAAACCATGCTGCGATAAGTCTTTTCTTGACGGTTGGAGAAGTGGTAGTTGACGCAACCTTTCATGTGTCCGACCAGCATGTCGCGGGCACGGGTCGTGCAATTGTCGTAGAAATAGTTGTAGCGGTAGGTTCTGTTTTCTTTCAGAAGATTTGTCTGAATCGCGTCGTAGATGGCATCCTTCTCCTCAACTGTCAGCCGCAACACCTGTTCCTTGACCCATCTGTTCTCGCGAGTGTATTCTTCGATGAACTGGTCAAAAGTGGAAACACCCACCTGATAGTCGGTCAATCCGAACACAAAGCGCAGGATGAAATACTTTTGTCGGAAAGAAAAACATCCATAGTTGATGACAACATCATTGAATTCCGATGTGTTGCCGCGTCTATCGACGAAGTAGAACGGTTTGCCCTGTATCCTGATGGCAGTATGTCCGTAGTAGGAATAAACTTCTTGACCAGGACCGCAAGTGAGCAAGCTGATACTGACGGAATCTGTTTCATTGGCACAGGCTGTTGACTGTGACAATGTTAAAAATAGTACAAATAGACCTCTTAAAATGTATTTAAAACGTTTCACGATGCAAAAATAGTTTATTTTTTGCACTTAACGTGCGTTTATCTCGAAATTATTCAATAATTTTGCATCCAAATTTGGAAATTATAACGAATGAAGAAGATATTTTTAGTTTTGCTGGTGCTTGTTTCTACGGCAACGGCATTTGCCCAAAGTGGAACTAACTCGCCTTATAGTCAGTTTGGCTTAGGTGTGTTGAGCGACCAGTCAGGTGGCTTTAATCGCGGAATGAATGGGCTCGCTCTTGGTTTTCGTGAGCATAATCAGGTCAACTTTCTGAATCCGGCTTCCTATTCAAATGTTGATTCGCTGACATTTTTGTTCGATGCGGGTTTTTCGATGGAGAAAACCAATTACAAGGAGGGTGGAAAACGTTTGAATGCCAACACTTCCAACTTCGAATATGTTACGGCAGCTCTTCGTCTGGGTAAGAATCTTGGTTTCAGTTTTGGTATTCTCCCTTATACCAATATTGGATATGAATACGAATCGACGGGATATATTGGCAATTCGCGCACAGCTTCCTATACCAATCTTTATGAAGGAGAGGGCGGGTTGCGTCAAGTGTATTTGGGAGCTGGTTACCAGCTGCTGTCAGGCAAGACAAAGGAGGGACTTCCTTGGGGATTTTCGATAGGTGCCAATCTTTCGTATCTATGGGGCGACTATAATCGCACGATGATTAACTCCTATAGTGACACCTATGCCAGCAACCTGCTCAAATACTATACGGCTGAGGTCCGCAGCTATAAGATAGACTTAGGCGTGCAGTATTTCCGTCAACTGAACAAAGACAATGAGATTACAATCGGCGCGACGTTTGGACTTGGCCACAAGATTGGCGGTCATCCCCAATGTCTTGTTGTAACAACAAACAACCAAACCATTGTTTCCGACACAACGGTAAGCGGTGACAAGAATACTCAACTTGAAATTCCAATGACATTTGGTTTAGGAGCTGTTTGGACTTACCGCAACAAGTGGAGAACTGGTATCGACTACACGCTACAGCGATGGGGGAGTGTGAAATATCCAGAGGCTTCCATTACGGACGACGGCTTGCGCTATCAGCTTAGGGAGGGATTGTTCGCCGACCGACACAAGGTAACCATCGGAACGGAATACTGCCCTGTGGAATACGGACGTAAGTTCTTCTCGCGCATCAAATACCGTGCTGGTATATCTTATGCTACACCTTATTTAAAAATAAATGGGAAGAACGGACCTCGTGAGTTTAGTGCGAGCTTAGGCTTTGGTATTCCCATCGTCAACGGCTGGAACAACCGTTCCATCTTGAATATTAGCGGTCAATGGGTGCGTCAGGATGCTTCGTCTTTCATCACGGAGAATACATTCCGCTTGAACATTGGCTTAACCTTTAACGAACTTTGGTTTCAGAAGTGGAAGTTCAAATAATCTCGCAGAAGTTTTATCGTTGTCTCTCTGCCAGGATATTACTGGTGGGAGGGATAATGCCGTTTGTCTCTTGCGAAGAGCAGAAGGAACATACGGCACCTGCCATTCGTGAGCGCGACTCTGTGGCAATGATGACAAGCTACGGAGTGAACACACTTATTTCCGATTCCGGCGTTATCAAGTACCGTATCGTTGCTGAGCGTTGGGAGGTGAACGATAAAGTGAATCCTTCGCGTTGGATTATGAACAAAGGCATCTTTATGACGCAGTTCGATGAAAAGTTTCATGTGCAGTCATACATTCAGGCCGACACCGCCTACCACTATGACAAGCTGAAATTGTGGGAATTGCGCGGACGTGTGCGCATCCTGACGAAGGACGGATTGAAGTTTTTCAGCGAACAGCTGTACTGGGATGAAGGCCGTCATGAGTTCTATTCCAATTGCTTCTCGCGCCTGATTACTCCTGAACGCACCCTTCAAGGAGCCTATTTCCGCAGCGACGAGCAGATGACCAACTACTATGTGTCGAACACCAAGGGCTCGTTTGTGAGAAGTGACCTTGACGGCAGCGACGAGGAACAGACGCCATCAGGCGACAGCAAGGAGCAAAAGGACAGCACTATGCAGCTTCCTCCTCGCATGCAGGCACAGCCACAGCCGCGAACCACATCTGTTGCCCCATAGTCCCCTTATTTTCCTCTATCATTAGCATCATTAAAATGGAAGATCCAATCAACATATCACTTCTTCTCGGCATATTTGTTTCCATGCTTTTCTCGGCATTCTTTTCAGGCATGGAGATTGCTTTCGTGTCCAGCAACCGCATGCTGGCAGAGATGGACAAGGAAAAGAACCAGCTCACACAGAAGATTCTTTCCACTTTCTATTCTCATCCCAACGGCTTTGTCAGCACGATGCTGGTGGGCAACAACATTGCGCTGGTCACCTATGGAATTCTGATTGCACGTCTGTTCGATAACACCATCTTTGCAGGAATGGATGCCACTTTCACTGTTCCAGCCGACACGATTCTCTCAACGATTATTGTCCTGTTCACCGGCGAGTTCCTGCCGAAAACCCTTTTCAAAAGCAACCCCAACAAATACCTCTATGTGTTCTCCCTGCCGGCATATGTTTGCTATCTGCTGCTTTGGCCCATCAGCCGTTTCTCCACATTCCTTGCCAAAGGCTTGTTGCGAATATATGGTATCAAGATGCCACACCAGGAGGAAGAAGAGGAATTCACGAAAGTCGATTTGGATTACCTTGTACAGACGAGTATAGACAACGCCCGAAGCGACGATGAAATTGAGGACGAAGTGAAGATTTTCCAGAATGCACTCGACTTTGCTGACCTGAAAGTTCGCGACTGCATGGTGCCTCGTACGGAAATCAACGCCGTGGAGGAGAATAGCACCTTGGAGGAACTGAAGCAGAAATTCATCGAGAGCGGAAACTCTAAAATCATGGTGTACAAGGAAGACATCGATCACATCATCGGCTACGTTCACTCCTCGGAGTTATTCCGCCGCTCTGCCGATTGGCATGCCAACGTGCGCACACTTCCGTTTGTGCCAGAGACAATGGCCGCCCAGAAACTCATGCAGACCTTCTTGCAGCAGAAAAAGACGATAGCCGTTGTCGTAGATGAATTTGGAGGTACCAGCGGCATAGTCTCTCTTGAAGACATCGTTGAGGAAATCTTCGGCGACATCGAGGACGAGCACGACAGCGCAAAATATACTGCCCAGAAGAACGAAGACGGAGAGTACATTCTCTCGGCTCGTCTGGAAATCGACAAGGTGAACGAGATGTTTGACTTGCAGTTGCCCGAGAGCGATGACTACATGACGGTAGGCGGGCTCATCCTTGCCAAATACCAGAGCTTCCCCAAGCTCAACGAAGTAGTCGTCATCGGCAAGTTCGAATTTAAGATAATCAAGAACACAATGACAAAAATCGAGCTTGTCAAGCTCAAAATTCGCAGTTAAAAAGCAGAGAAAAGAGGATAAAAATCATTTTTTATCCTAATTCTTCCCTTGTTTAATAACTTTTTTGTATCTTTGTGCGCTTTTTCTGAATAAACGAAGCAAACCAGTCAATTCAATAGCAAAAGAAACAATAAAAAATAAACAAAAAAAAGAAAATGGCAGCAATTGGAAAAATCAGAAGTTGGGGCCCCATTCTCGTAGGAGTAATCGCGTTGGCCCTGTTTGCATTTATTGCCGAGGAGTTGTTCCGTTCATGCGAGTCTTCTCGCAACGATCAGCGACAGCAAGTCGGCGAAGTGTATGGAGAAAAAATCAACGTTCAGGAGTTCCAGAAACTCGTTGACGAGTTCAGTGAAGTTATCAAACTCCAGCAGAACACCGACAACCTCAACGAAGACCAGCTCAACTGGGTGAAGGACAACGTGTGGAACGTGTACGTCCAGTCACGTATCTATGAGAAGGAAGCCAAGGCACTTGGTCTCACCGTTACCGACGAGGAGCTTCAAAACATTCTTCGCGAAGGAACCAATCCCATGCTCATGCAAACACCTTTCTATAACCAGCAGACCGGTCGCTTCGACGTGAATGCCCTGCAGAAGTTCCTCGCCGACTACAAGTCGCAGTCGAACCCACAGGCAGCTCAACAATATGAGTCCATCTATCGCTATTGGACTTATATCGAAAAGACTCTGCGCTTGCAGACACTTTCTCAGAAGTACGAGGCTCTGCTCTCTCATTGCATTCTTTCTAATCCTATAGAGGCCAAGCGTGCCTTTGCCGAGGAGACTGAAGAGAGCAACCTGCGTCTGGCCGTGTTCCCTTATTCTACTGTTGCTGACGCAAGTGTTGAACCCACTCAAGAGGAACTCAAGGCTAAGTACAACGAGCTCAAGGAAAGTCTCTACAATGGACGCACAGGCATTAAGCAGACAACAGAGACTCGTGACGTAAAATTCGTTGATGTCATTGTGGAAGCATCAGCCGCCGACCGCGCTGAGCTCACCAAGCAGTTCGCTGACTTCACAACCCAGCTTGCTAATGCTGAGAATCCCGACGAGGTGGTTCGTAAGAGCACATCTTTGGTTTCCTATCTCGGACTTCCAGTCTTGAAGGAAGCATTTCCCAACGACATTGCCCAGCAGCTCGACTCAATGGCTGTAGGAAGCGTCAAGGGACCCTTTGAGACCAAGGCAGATAACACCCTTAACCTTGTCAAGCTTGTTGCCAAGCAAGAGATGCCCGACTCCATCCAGTATCGTCAGATTCAGGTGGGTGGTGCAACCGTAGAAGCAGCTCATAAGACCGCCGACTCTATCTACGCTGCACTCACCGCAGGAGCTAGCTTCGAGGATATTGCCAAGAAATACAATCAGCAGGCCGAGAAGACTTGGATTACAACCCGTCAATATCAGGGAGCTCCCTCAATGGATAAGGACACTAAGGGCTATATTACCGATCTCTTCACACTTCCTGCTGGAACCATCAAGAATATCACACTCACACAAGGCAACATCATCCTACAGGTACTCGACCGTCGCGCTATGAAGACCAAGTACACTGCAGCTGTTGTGAAAAAGACTATTGACTTTTCAAAAGATACCTATTCAGCAGCTTACAATAAGTTCAGCTCTTTTGTAAGTGCTAACCGGAATGCTGAAGACATCGCCAACAATGCTGCCAAGAACGGCTACAAGGTGCAGGATGCCAACGACCTCACAACCTCTCTTCACTATCTTGCAAACATCCGTGGAACTCGTGAAGCTTTGAAGTGGCTCTTCGATGCCAAGGAAGGAGAGATTTCTCCCATGTATGAGTGTGGCGACAACAACCACCTGCTCGTGGTCGTACTCGACAAGATTCACCCCATCGGCTATCGTTCCGCTGACGATCCGATTGTAGCAGAGATGCTGAAGGCTGAGGTTATCAAAGACAAGAAGGCTGAGCAGCTTATAGCAAAGGCTAAGGGTATCAACAGTATCGAGGCAGCACAGGCCAAGGGTGCCGTCATTGTCGATAGCGTTGCCCAGGTTACCTTCTCTGCTCCTGTATTCGTACCTCTTACCTCTACTGGTGAATCCGCTCTAAGCGGTGCAGTAGCAGTAACAGCTAAGGGGCAGTTCTCTGCCGTTCCCGTGAAGGGTGAGGGTGGTGTATTCCTCTTCCAGGTTGTCGACAAGGCACAGCGTGCTAACGCCAAGTTCGATGCTAAAGCTGTAGAGGCTCGTCTGCGTCAAAGCTATACCCGCCGGCTTTCACTTCAGGAGCTTTACATCAAAGCTAATGTGAAGGACAATCGCTACCTGTTCTTCTAATGTGTTCAGACAAGTGACAAGTAGTTGAGCAAAAGCGAAACTTGAATAAGTAATTAATAATACTGAAATCAATAATCCGAACCGTTTGAACGATTCGGATTATTTTTTTGTTTGCCCTATGTTGTTATAGGTCACAGACATAAAAGTGGTTCATCCGACATTTCGAGTGATACGGCAGTCGTGTAGTGCATAGAGCCTTAGCTTGAAATACCTGTCATCCCTGAATCCATATGCGTTTCGTTTCATCACCTTTATCTTGTTGTTGATGCCCTCGACCTTTCCTGTGGAGAGATGGCAGTCGTACCAGGCTAGAATTCCCCTTCTGTATGCATTCATTGTCATAGCCATTTTCATCAGTTGCGGTATCTTGCTCTGCTCGGCCTGCCTTACCCAGTCGTCAAGGACATCCTCTGCCATGGACTTCATCGGCTGCATCCATATCTCTCTGAGTTGTTCCTTCAGGTAGTACGCCTTAGAGAGAGGTTCGTTCATGGCAAGCGCATTGTCGAGTCTGGTCTTGTACTGTTTGTCGAAGATGTCAGCACCATTGCCTAACAGCAGATACCTTGTCCCCTTGAGCACCTTTCTCCTGTTCACGTCCTTCTCCATGCTATATGCTTTCCGTCTGATATCATCCAGTTTCTCGTTCATCAGCTTGACGACATGG